>JADYZK010000415.1 GCA_020853175.1 Bacteroidales bacterium | reverse complement strand
GTCGGTCGTTCGTTCAGCCTGCTTATCAACCTTCAAAAAATATCAGAAAAGGAATGTACTCTTTGGATAACCTTTGGGACGGGTTGGGAGCATTGGCCGTTGAGCATCCTGCTTCAAAATATTTTTTCGGAAAAGTAACCATGTATGGTCACTTCGATAACACCGCACGTGATTATATTCTGTATTTTTTTAACCTGTATTTCCCTGATCTTGAATATCTTGTAACACCTCATATTCCCTTGGTTTATAAAACCGATCCCGAAAAGTTAGCTGCAACTTTTACGAGTGGAAGTTATGAAACTGACTACAAAATTCTAGTTCACCTTGTGCGTGCGCAAAATGAAAACATACCACCGCTATTCAATGCTTATATGAATTTGTCATCCACTATGCGCACTTTTGGTACTGCCTTGAATGCCTCATTTGGCGAGGTTGAAGAAACCGGCATCATGGTAACAATTGATGACATTTTCAGCGTTAAAAAAGACCGTTATATCCATTCTTACATCAAAGGCGAAACACCAAAACACCCATCATGATTATAAAAGAGGCCACTTTTGTTGCCAGCAACGCCAAATTAGAGCAACTGCCGGCTACGGTTTTACCCGAATTTGCATTTGTAGGCCGATCCAACGTAGGCAAATCATCGCTTATCAATATGCTATGCGTACGCAACGGCTTAGCTAAAACCTCGTCCAAGCCGGGAAAAACAATTACCATTAATCATTTTATCATCAACAATGCGTGGTATTTAGTTGATTTACCTGGCTATGGCTATGCCAAGCGATCGAAAGATGCGCGTGCGCAATGGCGCATTTTGATGGATGCTTACCTAATGAAACGCAGCAACTTAATGAGTACTTTTATTTTGGTTGATTCGCGCATCGAACCGCAAAAAGCTGATCTTGAACTGATGGAGTGGATGGGCGAACGGGGCTTACCATTTGTGATTGTTTTTACAAAATCGGATAAATTGGGAACTACCAAACGTGATCAAGCGGTTGCTGAATACAAAAAACAGCTCCTCCAAAAGTGGGAAGAGCTGCCTCCATATATTGTTTCTTCATCGGAATTAAAACTTGGAAGAGAAGAGCTACTCAATTATATTGAGGCTGCCATCCCACATTTTAAATCTCCTCTAACTCAATGACGACGTGGTTTTTAATAACCCTATCGCCCGCAGCAACATAAACTTCTTTTACTTTGGTGTCGAATGGAGCCTTAATTTCATTGAGCATTTTCATGGCTTCCAAAATGGCAAGCGTTTCGCCTTCTTTCACTTCTTGGCCTTTTACAACAAAAACATCGGTCATGGTGCCGGGAATAAAAGCCATGAGCATACATGGGTTTTTGGGTTTGTAGGGCTTCTTTTCTGTATATTTTCTTGTTAAAAGAGTCTGATAATCAATGCTATCAATCGTTAACTCGCTATATGGATTTTCTTCTATTTCTGTTTTTTCTTTTTTCATCGTCGTTCTATTTCGGGCCATAACATTGAAAATGATTGGATAACAACCATTGAGCAATCAATTTTTATTGATTTCATCAGTAGTTGAAAAAGGTGTGTAGTGAGGACTTAAAATGGTGGAATACCATGTTTTTTCATTGGCACTTCCACAATTTTATCTTTCGATATTTCAAGTGAATGCATCAACATTCTGCGGGTTTCTGCGGGTTCAATAACAGCGTCAACATAACCATAAGCTGCTGCTACATAAGGATTTGCAAATTTTGTTTTGTATTCCTCAACTTTTTGTTTGCGCATTTCATCGGGGTTTTCGGCAGTCATAATTTCCTTGCGGAAAATAATGTTGGCAGCGCCTTCAGGTCCCATTACTGCAATTTCGGCAGTGGGCCATGCAAACACAAAGTCGGCGCGTAAGTGGTTGGAACACATGGCAATATAACCTCCGCCATAAGCCTTACGCATGATTACGGTTATTTTTGGAACTGTTGCTTCGGAGTAAGCATAAAGCACTTTTGCGCCATGCCTGATCACACCGGCATGTTCCTGGTCAATTCCGGGCAAATAGCCGGGAAGGTCAACCAAGGTAACCAGCGGAATGTTAAAGGCATCGCAATAGCGAATGAATCGTGCTGCTTTATCTGAAGAATCCACATCTAAAACGCCCGCCAATACTAAGGGTTGGTTGGCTACAAAGCCAACTGTGTCGCCGTTGATCCGGCCAAAACCGATGACGATATTGGCTGCAAAAAGCTCTTGAACTTCGAGAAAATCGGAATTGTCGGCAATAGATTTAATCACGTGTCTTACATCATAAGGCTTACGTGGATCGGTCGGTAAAATGTTTTCTATCTTATATTCTCTTGTTTTGGGTGCTTTTTTTGGAAAGCGTTCGGCTTTCTTCATATTGTTCCAAGGAATATAGCTCACCAAATCTTTAATTTGATCGAAACACTGTTCTTCGCTGATAGCAAAAAAGTGAGCATTACCGGTGATTTCGGAGTGCACGCGTGCTCCACCCAATTCTTCCATGGTGATTTCTTCTCCCAAAACAGTTTTGATGACTTCAGGGCCTGTGATAAACATTTTTGAAATGTTCTCTACCACAAAAACAAAATCGGTTAAAGCGGGTGAATACACCGCACCACCGGCGCAGGGGCCTAAAATGACTGAAATTTGTGGGATAACTCCCGAAGATTGCGTGTTGCGGTAAAATATTTCACCATATCCGGCCAAGGAGTTCACTCCTTCTTGAATACGAGCTCCCCCGGAGTCGTTGATGCCAATGATGGGAACTTTCAATTTCATGGCATGATCCATGATTTTGGTGATTTTTTTCGCGTGCATCCAACCCAAGGAACCTCCGGCTACCGTGAAATCTTGCGCGTAAATACACACAGGATGACCACTTAAGGTGCCGGTGCCTGTAATTACACCATCGCCGGGCAAATATTTTTTGTCCATGTCGAAGTCCTTGGCGGCATGTTCTACAAACAGATCATACTCGTGAAACGACTTAGGATCGAGCAACGCAATGATACGTTCACGTGCAGTAAGTTTTCCGATTGACTTCTGTTTTTCGATGGCTTGTTCTCCACCTCCCATCAGTGCATCGCGCATGCGGCGCTGTAAATCGCTGGTTTTCTGTTTAATACCCATATCTGGTTCTTTTAGGTTCTGTGTTGTGCAATTAAATCGAGGAGAGTATTTTGTAAATACCTGTAAATCAATTACATATAAAATAATTTCTGTGCTAAGAACACGCTGTCTTATGCAAAAATAATTTAATTTGTTTAACAGACAAGGTTTCTGTTGGTTGTTTCTTGGGCTAAGAAATGAATCCTTGATGAGTTGATTGATTCACAAGAACTTAATTTTTGAATAACCTTTAAAAAAATCACCCATTGCCGTGAAGCAATGGGTGAGAGAAAATCTTAAAAACCGGTTGAGTTGAAAATCAATGAAATCAAAAAATCATCGCTCTCCAATCTATTTTTTTATGATCAATTTTTTACTTACAACGCTTTGGTTGTCAATGATCAAGGAGTAGAAATAAACACCTTCTTTTAAATGGTCAACGGAAATTCTAACTTTCCCCGAGTTTTGTTCTACTTTTTGTTCGGCGAGGGTTTGCCCTACTAGGTTCACAATTTTCACCTTTGCTTGCTGTGTTCCGGCAGGAAAAGAATAATCAAAGTTGACGGCAGTAGTGGCCGGGTTGGGATAGGCGTTGCTAAACTGTACACTTTCTTTCCAGCTTTCGAGGGAAGCAGGTGTAATGCGGAAGTTCACAAGGAAGGAAACTTTGTCGTTGGGATCAGATTCGGGAAAGAAAATATATTCCAGCTTTGTAACACCCAAGTGGTTCTTAGGCTCATAGTGTCCTGAAAATACTTCCTCACCACTCATTTGTCCAGCCTCAATCGTCATCGTTGACGAGGAAAGACCTACAGATGGTGGATAACAGGCGTCCCAGCAAAAATAGTTTTCGCTTCCTGTAATTGTGTCGTGGATAACGCGCTGTGCAAAAACTTGAACAGATCTATCTGTATTGTTTTTGATCTGGGCGTGTGCAACAATTTCATAGAAGAGATCCTCTGACAATACTCCGTTAATGTCAACGGTGGCTCCATTTTCAAGAACTTGTCCTTCGTAAACAATAGTCAGCGTTTGAGCTTGAATAACTCCCATAGAAATGAGCGCAAAAAACAAAGTAAGTAGTGTTTTATTCATAGTCAAAATTTTAAATTATTCTACAATTATCGTGCTAAATTAATCATCATTTCAAGTAAAAAGACAATGTGGATTGTTTTTTGGTTGCATTTTTTAGAAATAATTTCCTAAAAAAGACCTATGAGTAGCTGATCTTTAACCTCGTGTGGCATAGTAACTTTGAGATTCGGTTCCATTTGCATGGCGCGCAGAATAGCAAAGTTAGCTTCTTTATTTCTTGCCCAACTCCTTCGGGCAATGCCATTATTGACATCCCAGTGCAGCATTTTTCTTAATTTTTGATCGGCTTCTTTTGTTCCGTCTAAGACCATTCCAAAGCCACCGTTGATGACCTCGCCCCAACCAACGCCACCACCATTGTGGATGGAAACCCAGGTGGCACCTCTAAAGGCATCGCCGATAACGTTTTGGATGGCCATATCGGCTGTAAAGGCCGATCCATCATAAATATTGGAAGTTTCGCGATAAGGGGAGTCGGTTCCGCTGACATCATGGTGATCGCGACCAAGGATAACATAGGATGAGATTTTCCCTTCTTGGATGGCACGGTTGAATGCAGCTGCAATTTTTATGCGTCCTTCAGCGTCAGCGTATAAAATGCGGGCCTGTGAACCCACCACAAGTTTATTTTTTTGTGCTCCCTTGATCCAATGGATGTTATCTGAGAGCTGTTGTTTAATCTCTTCAGGAGCAGTGGGATTTATTTCTTCCAATACTTCACAGGCAATTTGATCGGTGAGGGCAAGGTCTTCGGGCTTGGACGAAGCGCACACCCACCTGAAGGGTCCAAACCCATAGTCGAAGCAAAGTGGCCCCATAATGTCTTGAACGTAAGAGGGATATCTGAAACTTCCATCAGCTTTGCTGATATCTGCTCCGGCCCTTTGGCTTTCGAGCAGAAAAGCATTGCCATAATCAAAAAAATAGGTGCCTTGGCTGCAAAGTTGATTGATGGCATCTACCTGACGGCGAAGTGAAAGTTGAAATTTTTCTTTAAAAAGTGCCGGTTGTTGCGCCATCATTTCAACAGATTCTTCATAAGATATTCCGACAGGATAATAACCGCCCGACCATGGATTGTGTAAGGAGGTTTGGTCGCTGCCCATATCTACAACAATGTTGCGCTCGGCCAAGCGTTCCCACAGGTCAACAATATTTCCCAAAAAAGCGATGGAGT
>JADYZK010000414.1 GCA_020853175.1 Bacteroidales bacterium | reverse complement strand
TTTCATATAGCGGTATTCATAACGCAGGTAAAGAATCCCTTCATCGCCGCCAATGGCATAACCGGCTAAAGCCATACCCTCGAATACCAATTCCGGTTTTTCGGTCAGGATCACCCTGTCTTTAAAAGTACCAGGTTCGCCTTCATCGGCATTGCAAACTACATAATGTTTTGAACCTTTGGCTCTTCGGCAAAACTCCCATTTGAATCCTGTGGGGAAACCTGCGCCGCCGCGCCCACGAATGTGACTGTGTTTGATTTCTGCGATTACAGCTTCGGGGGTTAATGTGGGGAGCAAATTTTTGAGCACTTTACCCATCTCATAGTCATCGGAAAGTATCATTCCTTTGCGACGGATATTGCTCGAAACCATCGTTTGCAGCTGCGGCAGCTGGTTTTTTCCATCGCCGTAGCTTTCGTTCACCAGCTCATCCAAACTTCTGCCTTCACGCATGTGCTGAACAATCTCTTTTACCCTATAAGGTGTGAGTTTGGTAAACACCTTATTGTTAATGATGGCAGCAGGTTCTTGGTCATTCATGCCGATGCAAGCCGTGTCGAACAAGCCGATTAAGCCATCATCAGTAACTTTTCCAAATGGGATGCCTACCTCTTTCTCGAAAGCTTTTTGAATGGCCTCGCGTCCATACATATAAGCTACTACGCTATTGTTGAGATAGATAGAATATTTGCCTCGAGGACGTGTACTCAGAAAATGATAAAAAGTGATGGTTTGTTCAATATCCACCTGCGACATTTTTAGATGGATAGACAGACACGAAATGGCTTCATGACTGATGTATCCGAAATGTTCCTGGGTGTCAATGAGCATATCCATAAGACGTGTAGGATCACTACCGTACTTTTCAATGATTTGTCTGACAATTTTTTCCATGAATGATAAAGTTGGGTGAATCAATTATTTACATGAACAACCTGTTGTTGTTAATTCGTTCACAACAAAAATAGATTCTTTTTTCAACCATGAAACAGCTGAAAGAAATTTAGAACGTTTATAAATTGGAGGGCATGAAAAGTGGATGAATGCTCCAAGAAAATCAACTTGCAATTAATCAGGTAATTAGATGTTTTACAACCGCCAAATGTCCGAAAACAAGCACCAATCAGATGTTTTAGCAGTTTTCATCGCCCAAAAAATCATTCTTTTGTTGCCCGCAACACATGCCTTTTGCCGGGCGGGCCCGACAGCCGTTCAACTTTAAAACCTAGCTCGCGCAAGGCACGTTTCACAGGTCCGCGTGCGCTGTAAGTAACCAAAACGCCACCTTTTTTGAGGCTATCAAACATCTTTTTCAACAAATCAACAGTCCATAATTCACTTTGTACTTCCATGCTAAAGGCATCGAAATAAACCAAATGGTAGTGGTTCAAAGGGAATTTAAAGTTCAAAAAATCATTTTTGAATTTCGTTAGCGTAAAAAAGTCATTCACCCGAACACTTTCCTCCCACTGAGCCTGATGCAAATGCCTAAAAAAGCCAGCAAAATCAGCCATCTCGGGCAGCCGATGATATTGCAGTTTTTCAATCATGGAAATTGGTACAGGATAGGCCTCAATCGCATCATATATAATAAGGTGTTCCGGTGCCATTGCATGTGTAAGCAAAGCGTTAAGTCCCGTTCCAAAACCGATTTCAAGCACCGCTATTGGATTGAATTGAGACAACAAAGGCATTAAACCATTGTTGATAAACACCAACATGGATTCGGTGTAAGCTCCATTTTTTGAATGATAGGTTTCGCCTATATCTTTCCGAAACAAGCTGTATGAGTTGTCGTTAGTGAGGATAAGAACCAGCTGATCTTCTTGGTTTTCGGGCTTATTGGACGTAGTTTTCATGGATTTATACTTTTCACTTTGAGAACTTTCGGCAAGTTTTTTGAGGAAGCACTATCGAAAAATTGTGTTAAAAACTTCTGAAATTTCAAGGCTACAGAAGCGAACTTCTGCATATCTTTGGCTAAAATAATCAAAAACCTTTCAACAAACACATCATGTTATACCAACTGAGTTTATCAAGGGTACTCTTTCTTGATATAGAAACAGTTCCCGCTGTGGCCGACTATTCGCTGCTGAGCGACCGAATGAAATACTTTTGGAACCGCAAAGCCAATCAAATTAAAACCAAAGATGAAGATCAACCTGAGGCACTGTATGGCAGGGCAGGCATTTATGCCGAATACGGGAAAATAATCGTCATTTCAGTGGGCTTTTTCAATGGCAACGAGTTCAGATTGAAGTCGTTTTATGGTGACGACGAAAAAGAACTACTTCTCGAATTTGCCCAACTGCTCAACCGGCATTACAACAACGCCGACGATATGTTGTGTGCCCACAACGGCAAAGAATTTGACTATCCATACATTGCCCGCCGCATGATTTTGAATGGTGTTGAGTTGCCCTACATCCTTCAAATTGCAGGCAAAAAACCTTGGGAAGTGAAGCATTTAGACACCATGGAACTATGGAAATTTGGCGATTACAAAAGCTACACCTCATTGGATTTGCTCACGGCTCTTTTCGATATTCCAACACCAAAAGACGATATTGACGGCAGCATGGTTGGAAAAATTTATTGGGTGGAACACGACTTGGAACGCATCAGAAGCTACTGCCAAAAAGATGTTTTAGCCGTGGCGCAAGTCATGCGTCGGTACCTCAATCAGCCGCTCATTCGCGAGGAGCAAATTGTAATATCCCAATAATTTAACCTACGATTCTAACCTATTTTATGGCAAATCACTTGCTTTCGAAATCTACCTTTATCAGAGGAAAACAATGTGAAAAATCACTGTACCTCAACAAAAAAAGACCTTTTCTGAGAGATAAAATGAGTCCGTTGCAGTTGGCCAAGTTCAAACGCGGCACCAATGTAGGCATCTTGGCCCAGGAGTTGTTCCCAAACGGCCTCGACTGTCAGCCCAAATCGCCTTCGCAGTTTCCAAAAAAGCTAATTGAAACACGCGAAGCTCTGCTTAATCCGCTTGTTAACGTCATTTACGAAGGCGTGTTTCAACACGATGATGTGCTCATCATCATTGATATTTTGGTTCGAGACGGTGAAAATTGGAAGGCTTATGAAGTAAAAAGCTCCTTGTCAGTCAGCACCACTTTTTTGCAAGACGCTGCCCTTCAATACCACATCATTTCGGGCAACGGAGTGCATTTGACAGATTTCAGCCTCATTTTCATGAATCGGGACTACATCAGAGGCGAAACGCTTGATTTACATCAGCTATTTGTTACTCAATCCGTTCTGAAAGAAGTGAAAATAGCAGTGTTAGACACTGTTTCGGCCATTCAAAAGTTTAAAGCAGTACTTACACTCGAAAAATCGCCGGCGATTGCTATCGGTCCGCAATGCCAGAGCCCCTACCCTTGCGATTTTGTTGGACATTGCTGGAAAAACGTGCCCGAAAACAGTTACCTCTACATGGAATCCCTTGAGGAGCAAATAAGGTTTGAGTACCATGCTCAAGGTGTTGTTTCACCTCAAGAACTACCCCAAAACATATTTAAAACAGACGCGCAAAAGATTCAACTTGAAGCATTTACTACAAATACGGTAGCGTTAAACAAGGCTTTGGCTAAAAAGCAAGTTCCTCATCAAATGCAACTCGATGAAGCCATCATCATTAAGTTGCTCATCCACCAACCTGCTGTACCTTTGATGGCCAACACCAAAGCCTACGACGCCCTTCCCATTGCCATGTACACCAAAACCTTACAGTCCGAAGAAACTGTTTTTTTTGAACAATCCACCGAAGGTCTTAAAAGGTTTCTAACACTTATAATGGTTTTGCTAAGCAATCGAACTCTTGCAATTACCGACGATGACACATTCATATTGATGTGTTTACAAACCGCACATCGAGTAAATAACACTTCAGAATTCACTTTTTTCTCTACACCACCTTCGCTGATTGGATTGCGCCAACTTACACAATCCATTGATTTTTCACTTCCTACAAAGTCAGGTGACTTCTTTCTTTCCGGACTGCTTACAGCCTTCGGAAAAAACACCTTCAAGTTGAAAGAAGAAGTGTATTTGGTCAATGATTTTTTGGCTGATGAAAACGAAAATAAATCCATGCACCTCGCGGCAGAGTTGTCTCAATACGCAAAGGCTACTGCTTTTTGTTTCGACAAGCTTTCAGAAATGACACACAAATAAATCCCTCAAAAACAAACTGTTGACTTTTTCATTCATTTAAAAAAAAGGATTATTCATTTCATCCTTACTTATTTCTAATTTTGACTCATGGATAGAAACATAAGAAAACCGAAAACAAATACAATGAATCCTGCTGATATTCAACGGAATATGATGATTGAACACGGCAGGGTACCCCCACAAGCACTCGATTTGGAAGAGGTAGTGTTGGGCGGAATGATGCTGGAGAAAGATGCCGTAAACACAGTGATTGACATTTTGCACCCCGAAGCTTTTTACAAGGATGCCCACCAAAAAATATTCAATGCCATAAAGAACCTTTTTTCCAGATCAGAACCCATTGACTTACTTACAGTTACCAACGCCTTGCGTTCGAGCGGCGAATTAGACATCATTGGTGGCGCTTATTATATTTCGCAACTGACCAATCGGGTTGTTTCGGCAGCCAATATTGAATTTCATGCCCGCATTATCCTTCAAAAATTCATCCAACGCGAGCTGATTCGTATTTCTTCCGACATCATCAAAGACGCTTATGAAGATACCACCGATGTTTTCGACCTGCTGGACAAGGCTGAATCGGGTCTCTTTTCGGTGAGCGAAACCAATCTAAGACGCAGTTTTAGCACCATGCCCGATTTGGTTCATGCGGCCATAGCCGACATCGAAAACGCCAAAAATTCAGAGGGCGAGATGCGCGGAGTTCCTTC
>JADYZK010000413.1 GCA_020853175.1 Bacteroidales bacterium | reverse complement strand
TGTTTCTTTCTTTAACAGGTTTGTTGGTTGTGGTGGCTTTTATTTCCTACAACAAAGTGCTGCAATACAATAAATCTGTCGAATCGTTGATGCACATCAACCAAGTGCAAAGTAAAATTGAAGATGTGTTGTCCAATCTAAAAGATGCCGAAATAGAACAACGCGGTTTTTTGCTCACTGCCGATTCATCTTTTCTTGAATCTTTTGCCATTGAAGAGCAGGAAAGCATGGATGCTTTTGCTGCACTCGATACCTTGGTTGAGGACGCTAAACAACAACTGAATTTAATTCAACTTAAAAAATTAGTAAATGAAAGGTTCGACATCTTAGACGTTAACCTCATGCTCCTTCAGGGTAAGTATCACCAGGCGCTGCCCGATTTTGCTTTGATTAGAGGAAAAGACAAAATGAAAGAAGTGCGGGCACAGGTGGCAATGATGTTAGAGGTGGAGAACAAGCTCAAAATACAACGTACCGACCACAAAGACCGCACGGCTTCAATAACCCCTTTGTCCCTTTTGTTGCTTTCCCTGATTTCTATTTTAATCATTTACCTTTTTTATTTCCGCTTGCGCAAAGAAACCAACCAGCGCATTACGGTTAGCGAAAAAAACATGTTGTTGCGAGAAGCCAATCAACAAATTGAAAAAAGTGAAAAATTTTTAAGCAACATCCTTTCTCAATCCCTGATTGGCATCAGTATTCTCAAAGGGCCTCAGATGGTAATCACTTTTGCCAACGAAACCATGCTCAAAATTTTAGGAAAAGGAGAATCCATTTTGCAGAATCCCCTTCTTGAAGGCGTGCCGGAGTTGGATAATCATATTTTTCCGCAGCTGTTGCAAAAAGTTTACCAAAGTGGTGTACCGGAGGAAGGTTTGGCCAACAAAATCATTTTGGTTCGCGACGGCATTCCGATAGTGGCCTATTTTAATTTCATCTTTCAACCCTATCGCGAAACTGATGGCACCATCACCGGCGTTACCCTTTTTACTAACGAGGTTACCGATCAGGTGATGGCAAAAAGGCAAATTGATGAAAGCGAAAAACGTTTCAACACCCTTTCGGAAACGATACCCCACATGATGTGGACGGCTACTCCTGAAGGAAACAAAGATTTTTTCAACAAGTATTTTCTCGATTATACAGGTACTTCTCTAAAAGATTTAATGGATGGAGGGTGGAAGAATTTGATTTTTAGTGATGACCTTGAAAGAGATTTGATCCTTTGGCAGCAATGTATTGAAAGCGGTGAAGAATTTAAAATAGAAAAAAGAATACGTCGCCACAGTGGTGAATACCGCTGGCATTTGTCACATGCCGTTGCCCAGCGCGACAGTGAGGGCGAAATCATTCGATGGATAGGTACAAGCACTGAAATTGATGATCAGAAAAAAATTACTGAAGTTTTAAGTCTGGCCGAAGAGCAATTCCGCACCTTTGCCAACAACATCCAAAACCTTGCATGGATAGCCACCGGGGACGGCTGGCTTTATTGGTACAACCAACGTTGGTTTGACTACACCGGAACAACATTAGAAGAAATGAAAGGCTCGGGCTGGGCCAAAGTGCATCATCCTGACCATCTCAAAAGAGTTGAGGCATTTGTTGCCGAGTCATGGTTTAAAAATGAACCTTTCGAGCTTACTTTTCCCTTACGGCGGCATGACGGCGAATACCGTTGGTTTCTCACCCGCGCCTTTCCTGTGAAGGATATTCATGGAAAAGTGGACCGATGGATAGGAACCAATACCGACATCACCGAGCAAAAAAGCTTTACTGAAGACTTGGAGCAAAAAGTAAGCGAGCGCACAGCCGAACTGCTGATGCAAAATCAAAATTTTGAAATTGCCGAAAAAGTAGCCAAATTGGGCAGTTACAAATGGAACATCACCACAGGTTCGATGGAATACTCCGATAACTTTTTCCGTTTGCTCGACTGCGAACCACGTGAATTTGTTCCTTCATTTAAAAAATTCATGTCTTTTATCCATCCCGACGACGTGCAACAAGTGCTTAGTGACCAACGACAAACCGTTGAAAGTGATACACTTTTTGAGACGCCTTACCGTATCGTGAGTAAAAAAGGTATCATCAAACATTTTAGATCAAACGGTCTGTTTTATTGCGAAGGCAGTTATCGCATTCTTGTGGGTACTGTGCAGGATATTTCAAACGATGTGTTGGCCTCCTCTGAACTCAACAGAAAAAACCTTGAGCTGGAAAACGCCAATGCTGAGTTGGCTTCTTTTAATTACGTGGCCAGCCACGATTTGCAAGAACCCTTGCGCAAAATCCAAGCTTTCAGCAAGCGTATCTTAAAGGAAGAAGAAGACGGGCTTTCTGAAACAGCTCAGGATTATTTCAACAGAATAAATGCCGCTGCCGCACGCATGCAAAAACTAATCACCTCTATACTCAACTACTCAAGCACCAACAAAAAAGATTTGGCTTTTGAAAAAACGGACCTTAATCAAATTCTAAACGAGGTGATGACCACACTTCATGAAACCATTCAATCAAAAAATGCAGTCATTGAATCTCAGCCGCTTCCAACTTTACAAACAGTGCCGGTACTCATGCACCAGTTGTTTTTAAACCTACTCAGCAATTCACTCAAATACGCCAAAAAAGACATCATTCCGGTCATTAAAATCACTGTTGAAAAAGTTTCGCATAGCACAGTTTCTAATCAAACCCCTGAACAAACTTCGTTTTGGAAAATAGCTGTCAGCGACAATGGAATTGGCTTCGACCAACAATATGAAAACAAAATTTTTGAGGTTTTTCAGCGGCTACACGGCAAAAATGAATACGAAGGAACCGGCATTGGGCTGGCCATTTGCAAGAAAATTGTTCTCGCCCACCATGGAACAATTTCGGCAACCGGCAAACCTGGTGTGGGCGCCATGTTTACTTTTTTCCTTCCTGATGATGAAGAAGTTTAGGTGGGGCTTAGCTTCAACTTACACCTTAGTATTTTTTGTATGAGCTTACTTAAAAAAGCAACAACTGAATGGAGATATATTCAGTTGTTGCTTTTTTCTGTCATGTAAGTAGATCAATATCAGCCTTCTACTACTTTTATCTGTGTCGCTCGAGGCGAAAATTAAAAATGACTTTACAGCTGTTCCTCCCTAAAAAGGCCTACCCTTTTCAGGAGGATTTTTCTTGTGCGTTTAGAGCACACCCCTAAAAATCCCGTAAGATTTTCTTAAATCTATGTAACACCCTCCGTCAGGGGTCATAGTATTTTTGCTTCATTAGTTTTAATTAAAAAAAATAAGAAACAATGAAAAAGAACATGCAACAATTCAAGAACCTATTTTTTGGAACCGCAATGGCT
>JADYZK010000412.1 GCA_020853175.1 Bacteroidales bacterium | reverse complement strand
TGTGGCGTAAAGCTGTGAATACTTTATTTCGTGATACCTCTTTTCTTTAGCAAAGCCGATTGGTCGGGTTCTTTTCCGCGGAAGGCGAGATAAAGCTCCATAGGATCAACGGTTCCGCCTTTTTCAAGAATATTTTCACGGTATTTTTTTGCAGTTTCCTGATCGAATAAGTCGGTTTCTTTAAAAGCCTGGAAGGCATCCGAATCCAGTACTTCTGACCAGATATAGCTGTAATAGCCTGATGAATAGCCACCTGAGAAGATATGACTGAAATAGGTGCTGCGGTATCTGACAACGATTTCGGGGATAATACCCGATTTTTTCAATGATGCTTTTTCAAAAGTTTCAACATCTTGCTCTTCGGCTGTGGTGAGGGTATGCCAGTCCATGTCCAAGAGTGCGGCTGTCAAATACTCAGTCATAGCAAAGCCTTGGTTGAAGGTGCCGCTGCTGATCATTTTTTTCACCAAGTCATCAGGAATGATTTCATTGGTTTGGTAATGACGTGCAAACAAAGCCAACATCTGCGGCTCGGGAGCCCAGTTCTCCATGATTTGTGAAGGCAATTCAACAAAGTCGCGTGGTACGGCTGTTCCGCTCAAGCTGTTGTAAGTGGTGTTGGCCAGCAAACCATGTAAGGCATGGCCAAATTCATGAAAAGTGGTTTGCACTTCGTCCCATGTCAACAAAGCAGGTTCATCGCCTTGTGGAGCTGTAAAGTTGAAGTTGGTTGTGATGATAGGTGTAATCTTTTCACCATTTTGGATGGATTCTTTTCTAAAGCTGCTCATCCAAGCACCGCCTCTTTTGGAGCTGCGTGGATAGAAATCCATGAACAGGATGCCCACATGGCTGTTGTCGGCTTCTTTTACTTCAAAAACCTGAACATCAGGATGGTATTTGGGAAGATCATTGCGTTGAACGAATTGGAGTCCCCAAAGTTTACCAGCCAGAGTGAATACGCCATCGCGGACGTTTTCCAATTTCAGGTAAGGCTTCAGTTGGGCTTCATCAAGGTCAAATTTTTCTTTGCGTAACTTTTCTGAATAATACCACCAATCCCAAGGTTGCAACTTGAAACCACCGTTGGATTTGTCAATAAGGCCTTGCAATTGTGTAGCCTCTAACGTAGCCATTGGAACGGCAGCTTTAATCAGCTTTTCGAGCAACTCATACACATTGGCCGGATTCTTGGCCATGTTTTGCTCCAAGATATAATCAGCATGTGTTTTATAGCCAAGCAGTTGTGCGCGTTGAAAACGCAAAGCGGCAGTCCGACTGATGATTTTTTTGTTGTCGAATTCATCATCGTGATTGCCACGGCTGATGTAGGCGGTAAAAATTTCTTCGCGCAAGCTTCTGTCATCGGCATATTGCAGAAAAGGAAAAATACTTGAATTTTGAAGGGTGAAAATCCATTTTCCATCATGTTGTGCTTCGATGGCCGCTTGGGCAGCAGCACCAACAATCGAAGTCGGCAAGCCTGAGAGGCGGGTACTGTCTTCAATCATCAACTGATAATTGTTGGTTTCGGCAAGAACGTTTTCACCAAAACGCAAGGCCAAGATGCCCAGCTCTTCGTTTATTTTTCTAAACTGTGTTTGGTCTTCGGCATTCAGGTTCACACCGCCGCGCTCAAACCTTTTGTAGGTTTTGTCGAGGAGCATGTGTTGTTCAGGGTTCAGGCTGAGGCCTTCACGTTGGTCGTAAACGGTTTTAATGCGTTCAAAGAGTTGTGCGTTCAGCGCAATATCATCAGCATGTTTCGACATCAAAGGCGAAAGTTTTCTTGCGATAGATTGCATGGAATCATTGGTGAGCGATCCATTGAGGTTGAAAAACACATTGCTCACTTTGCTGAGCAATTGGCCACTTAGCTCTAAGGCTTCGACGGTGTTTTCAAAGGTAGCAGGCTGTGGGTTTGTTGCAATACTGTCAACTTCAGCCATTTGCTCGGCCATTCCCAGCTCAAAGGCAGGGAAATAATCCTCAAGAAGAATATCCTGAAACGGAGGAATTCCAAAAGGAGTGGTGTACTCAACGAGGAACGGGTTGCTTCTTTCCATTTTTTTTGGGGGTTGTTGGCAGCTCGTTGCGATCAACAGGGCTGCTGTGAAGATCAAGATTTTTTTCATAGTGCTGATAATTAAAGGTTTCAAAGCTACAAAAAGCACCATAAAAAACGTATCACTAAAAGGTATAGGTAGTTATGGCAAAGCCATCGGGAAAGCCGTGAAACAAAAATGCGTTGAAACCGAACAGTCACTCTTTAATGGATTTTTTTGGTTAGTGGGATCAAGTTATATTTTTGTGCAACAAGAACAATTTAAGCTTGCAAAGGTTCATTGCTTTCAGGTGGAGAAGGGCTTAAAAAACAATCCCGACAACGAAAAATCATTGTCGGGATTGAGGTGTTATGTTTTCAGAACATTAACCTAACTTTCTTTCAGGTTTATATTGGTATTTTCTTTCGTTGAGATAAGCCCAAATGGACACCAAAGCAATCACGGCCACGGTGTAATAAACAAAAGATGGCACCGGAACAGGGTCGCCGGCAGCATAAGAATGTAGTCCGGAAAGGTAGTAATTAACACCAAAATAGGTCATAATTACACTGCTAAAGCCCACTAAGGTGAACAAACTGAAACGGTAGTCGGTTTTTTGTCCGGGCATATAACCGGTATGCGAAATAAAAGTATAAACAAGTATCGTTACCAAAGCCCAGGTTTCTTTAGGGTCCCATCCCCAATAGCG
>JADYZK010000411.1 GCA_020853175.1 Bacteroidales bacterium | reverse complement strand
CTTTGTCCGTTTTGTGCACCATTTCAGCAATGTCGGCACCGGCCACAAAGGCTTTTCCTTCACCTGTAATGATCATGACACGGATACTTTCATCGTCTTTCACTGCCTCAATGAGATGATCCATCTCGTGAAAAAACAGGGAGTTCAGTGCGTTTAAAGCCTGAGGCCGAGAAAGCGTTAGGGTGAGGATACCGTTTTCGGAAACGGGTTTTAGGATGGTGTAATTCATGCTTTAAATTTTTATGCCCAAATATACTTATTTTTTGCTTTTGAAGGGTTTTGATAAAATATTGCACCTTCGCAAATGAAATTGACACAGTTTTTTGAATTCTCACTATCCAGTATTTTCAACTGTACCTAATGATCTAAAAAGTCTTAACTAATTATCAAACACATAAACTCTACCGCGCTAATTTCCAGTTACTTTTTTTTAAAAATATCATGTTTTTTTCTTAGTCAGATTATTACATAATTTTTAGAATAAGTGCAAAACGTCAGTCATCCAATGCGAATCTTTATTTAAGAAAATGCAAGAAAACTTAAATAAGAAATGTGTTTGTTTAATTTTTCTGACAATGATAGAACTCCAATTCGGACACACTAAAAAACACTTGCCCCGTTGAGGGTTGAAAATTCTTTATGCAAAAAAAACGTCGGACTGTTACATCCGACGTTTTTAAGGCTATAAAAGACATCCTTATTTTTTGGATTTTTTCATGTCTTTTTTGTCTTTCTTCTCTTTTTTGGATTTCTTAGCAGCTTTGGCGGCCATTTTTTCTTCAACGGCAGCTTGTGCCGCAGCCAAACGTGCGATAGGAACCCGGAAGGGTGAGCAGCTCACGTAGTTCAGTCCTGCAGTATGGCAGAATTTAACCGAACTGGGTTCGCCACCATGCTCGCCACAGATACCCAATTTGATGTTGGGGCGTGTCTTTTGGCCTTTTTTAACAGCCATTTTCAACACCTCGCCTACACCTTCTTGGTCAATCACTTCAAAAGGATCGTGTTTGAGGAGGCCTTTTTTCTTGTAAATATCAAGGAATTTTCCGGCATCATCACGTGAATAGCCAAAAGTCATTTGGGTGAGGTCGTTGGTTCCAAAGCTAAAAAACTCGGCATATTCGGCCACTTTATCGGCGGTGATGGCAGCGCGGGGCACTTCGATCATGGTTCCAACAAGGTACTCGATGCTGTCATTGCGTTCAGCAAAAACCTTATTGATGGTTCCTCTCACGATGTCTTCTTGCATTCTGTATTCGGCAACGGTTCCAATCAGCGGAATCATAATTTCAGGAAGAACAACAACGCCTTTGGCTTTGAGGTTCAAGGCGGCTTCGATGATGGCGCGGGCTTGCATCTCGGTAATTTCAGGATAGGTGTTTCCTAAGCGGCAGCCACGGTGTCCGAGCATCGGGTTCACTTCATGCAAGTCATCCACTTTTTGTTTGATGATGTTTAAAGGCACCTTCATGACATCGGCCATTTCTTGTTGACCTTTGTCATCGTGAGGCACAAACTCATGCAATGGTGGGTCGAGCAAACGAACGGTAACGGGCAGTCCATCCATGGCTTCAAAGATACCTTCAAAGTCTTCGCGTTGGATGGGCAACAGTTTGGCCAAAGCGACACGGCGACCGGCTTCATTGTCAGCCAAAATCATTTCGCGCATGGCCACAATTTTATTACCTCCAAAGAACATGTGTTCTGTGCGGCAGAGACCAATCCCTTTGGCACCAAAGTTACGTGCAACGGCAGCATCGTGCGGGGTGTCGGCATTGGTTCTTACGTACATTCGTGACTTTTTATCGGCCAATTCCATCAGCTCGCCAAACGACCCACTCATTTCAGGGTGATTTGTTTCAATGCGGCCTTCGAACACTTCGCCGGTGCTTCCGTTCAAGGAGATGAAATCACCTTCTTTAAACGTTTTGCCGCCCATGGTGAGGGTGCGTACTTTGTAGTCAATTTTGATGCCACCGGCACCTGACACACAGCATTTTCCCATTCCGCGAGCCACAACGGCAGCGTGAGAGGTCATCCCGCCGCGTGCGGTAAGAATACCTTCGGCCACGTTCATTCCTTTTAAGTCTTCGGGAGAAGTTTCAACGCGAACAAGCACAACCTTTTTTCCTTTGGCAACCCACTCTTGCGCTTCGTCGGCATGGAAAACGATTTGTCCTGTTGCGGCACCCGGTGAGGCGGGCAAACCTTTGGCCAACACTTTGGCTTTTGCCAGTGCTTCTTTAGCAAACACAGGGTGAAGCAGCTCATCAAGTCTGATGGCATCCACACGCAAAAGGGCTTCATTTTTGGTGATCATGCGTTGGTGTAACATTTCCATGGCAATGCGCACCATGGCTGCACCTGTGCGTTTTCCCGAACGTGTTTGCAGGATCCACAATTTACCTTCTTGGATGGTAAATTCGAGGTCTTGCATGTCACGATAGTGATCTTCAAGTTTTTGCTGAAGACCATCGAGTTCTTTATAGATGGCCGGCATAGCTTCTTCGAGTGAAGGGAACTGAGCGGCGCGCACCTCTTCGGTTACACCTTGCAGAGTAGCCCAACGGAGTGAACCTTCGTGAGTGATTTCCTGTGGGGTACGGATACCGGCAACCACGTCTTCGCCTTGGGCGTTGAGCAGGTATTCACCGTTAAAGATGTCTTCGCCTGTTCCGGCATCGCGGGTGAAAGCTACGCCTGTGCCTGAGTTGTTGCCCATATTGCCAAACACCATGGCCTGAACGTTAACGGCAGTACCCCATTCTTCGGGGATGTTGTTCAGCTGGCGGTAATAAACAGCGCGTTCGTTCATCCAGCTGTCGAAAACTGCTGTTACCGAACCCCACAGTTGTTCCCAAGGATCAACAGGGAAATCTTTTCCTGTAGCTGATTTTACGGCGGCTTTAAAGCGTTTTACGAGTTCTTTCAGGTCATCAGTTGAGAGATCGGTATCTAATTGAACACCTTTTTCTTCTTTCATGTGATCAATAATTTCCTCAAATGGATCGTGGTCTTCTTTCGATTTGGGTTTCATACCCAAAACAACGTCACCAAACATTTGAACGAAACGGCGATAGCTGTCCCAAGCAAAGCGTTCGTTTCCTGTTTTGCGTGCAATGCCTTCAACAGCATCGTCGTTGAGGCCGAGGTTGAGCACGGTGTCCATCATGCCGGGCATAGAGGCACGTGAGCCTGAGCGCACCGACAACAGACAAGGGTTTTCTCTGTCACCAAATTTGGTTCCCATCACTTTTTCAACCATACGGATGGATTCTTCCACTTCTTTTTTGATCAGGCTAACGACATGGTCATGGCCTTCTTGGTTATAAAGTGTACAAACTTCGGTTGTGATGGTGAAACCCGGAGGCACAGGCACTCCAATCAAGTTCATTTCTGCGAGGTTGGCACCTTTGCCACCCAGCAGGTTTTTCATCGAGGCATTTCCATCGGCTTTGCGATCGCCAAAGAAATAAACATACTTTGCTTTTGCCATAATTAAAAATTTATAGGTTTTTATCTGATAATCAATTGTTTGATACGCTCTTGAATCGCTTATTAAAAGCATTGCAAAGATAATAAAAAATGTTGATTTTTAAACCATTGCCCTCAAGCCGAGCGCTTGACGGTCTGCAATCGGTTGAAAAAAAATGAAGCAAATCCTAAATAAAGTTTAAAATCCTATTTCGACCTTAGAAAATACCTTTTAAGTCGAAAAAAATCATCATTTTCGTAGCCTAAAAAACTAAGAATGACGCATACGATCGGCATACGCCACGAGGACAAATATTTGATGGAATGTAGGGTGGCTATAACCCCCGCACACGTGAAAAAACTGAAAGAAAAGGGATTGAATTTTGTGGTAGAAAAATCGTCGAAAAGGGTCTTTAGCGATGAACAATATGCCGAAGCAGGTGCCAAATTGGTAGAAAAATTAACAGAAGCCGATGTCATTTTTGGTGTTAAAGAAATTCCTCCACAGCATTTTGAAAACGAAAAAACCTACGTCTTTTTTTCACATGTCATCAAAGGCCAGACCTACAACATGCCGATGCTCAAGGTGTTGATGGAAAAAAAATGCACCTTGATTGACTACGAGAAAATAGAAAACGAAGAAGGCAAGCGACTGATTTTTTTTGGTCGTTATGCCGGCTTGGCCGGAGCCATCAACAGCTTGTGGTCGCTGGGCCAACGGTTGTTAGAGCAAGGTGTTACGAATCCCTTTTCGGTGTTGCGACAAGCCACTACTTACAACTCATTAGACGAAGCCAGAGCAGCCATCTCCGATGTAGGACGGCACATCAGTCTTCACGGGCTACCTCCCCAGTTGCAGCCCATGGTAGTAGGCATCACCGGCAACGGAAATGTTTCGATGGGTGCACAGGAAATCATCCACTTGCTGCCTTGCATGGAAATAAGTCCGGAACAACTGCTTGAACTTAAGCCTTCTAACACCGCTAACAACCATATCTACAAAGTTATTTTTAAACCCGAACATCTTTCACGACCGCTTGATGAGCACCAAAAGTTTGACCTTGCTACCTATTACCGGTCTCCAGAGCTTTTTGAAAACGATTTTGAAAAGTACGTTCCTCTTATGAGTGTACTCCTTAATTGTATGTATTGGGACAAACGCTTTCCGCGCATCGTCACTAAAGATTTTTTGGAAAATTTATATGCCCAAGGCGAGCCTCATTTGAAGGTGATTGGCGACATCAGCTGCGATCCCGACGGCTCTGTTGAATGTACCCACCAAGGCACCGAAATTGAAGACCCTGTTTTTGTTTACGACCCGATGAGCCGCAAGCCCAGCATGGGTTTTAAAGGACATGGCATTTTGGTGATGGCCGTTGACATTCTCCCGAGCGAGCTCCCG
>JADYZK010000410.1 GCA_020853175.1 Bacteroidales bacterium | reverse complement strand
GCCATGCCCTATGCGCAAATGCACTATCCTTTTGAAAACAACAACGATTTTCATGGCAACTTTCCCGCCGATTTTATCGCCGAAGGTGTGGACCAAACTCGTGGATGGTTTTTTACCCTCCATGCCATTGCTGTCATGTTGTTCGATTCGGTTGCGTTTAAAACCGTCGTATCGAATGGATTAGTGCTCGACAAAAATGGCAACAAAATGTCGAAGCGTCTCGGCAATGCCGTTGACCCTTTTGAAACCATCGAAAAATATGGCCCTGATGCCACCCGCTGGTACATGATCACCAACGCGCAGCCTTGGGACAACCTCAAATTCGACCTCAGTGGCTTGGATGAGGTGCGGCGTAAGTTTTTCGGTACACTTTATAACACCTACGCTTTCTTCGCTTTATATGCCAATATTGATGGATTCAACTATAGCGAAGACGATATCCCTCATGACGAACGTCCGGAAATTGATCGTTGGATACTTTCAGAACTGAACTCTTTGGTTGAAAACGTGGATGAGGCCTACAACAATTACGAACCTACACGTGCTGGAAGAGCGATTCAAGAGTTTGTGGATGCGCATCTGAGCAACTGGTATGTTCGCCTTTCGCGGCGGCGTTTCTGGAAAGGCAATTACTCCACCGATAAGATTTCTGCCTATCAAACGCTATATAACTGCCTAAATACAATTGCCAAGCTGGCCTCGCCCATCGCGCCTTTCTTTAGTGAACAGTTGTATCGCGACCTGAATTTGGCCACAGGCAAAGAAGCTTTTGAATCGGTGCATCTGTCTGTTTTTCCACAAGCTGACAAGGCACTAATTGATCCCGATTTGGAAGAAAGAATGGAATTGGCCCAACAATTTTCGTCCATGATTCTTTCTTTGCGCAAAAAAGCCAACATCAGAGTGCGCCAACCACTGCAATCCATCATGATTCCGGTGAGCGATGAGCGCATGAAGCAACAGCTTCAAGGCGTTGAAAACCTTATCCTTTCAGAAGTAAACGTAAAAGAAATCAACTACCTCAATGCCGACAATGGCGTTTTGATTAAGAAAATTAAGCCCAATTTCAAAACCTTAGGGCCACGTTATGGAAAGTTGATGAAGGAAATTGCAATGGTTTTAGAAGGTTATTCGCAATTTGATATTCGATCACTGGAAGTCACTGGCACACAAAACATGGATATTGCCGGACAAAGCATTGAAATCACACGCGAAGATGTGGAAATTACTACCGATGACATTCCCGGTTGGACAGTGGTTGTGCAGGATAAGCTTACTGTGGCTCTCGACATCACCCTTACCGATGCCCTCATTCAAGAAGGACTTGTGAGGGAGTTGGTGAACAGGGTTCAAAACATGCGTAAGGATACAGGTCTTGAAGTTACCGATCACATTTTACTCGAGCTGCAAGCGGATGAAAAAGTTATCGCCGCCATTCAAAAATTTGAAGCTTATATCTGTTCCGAAACCCTTGGAACACTGCAAATTGTTGCAGCCGATGTCGAATTAGATATGGTTGAAAATGAGCTTATTGAAAACACTACTGCAAATATCCGCATCACTAAAGTGAATTAATTTGCACTTTTAAATCGAAAAACGCCCAAGCATTACTAATTTGTACTAAATTTATGGCGGATTCATGAAATGAATTGTTGGAAGAAACTAAAAATTGAAGGCTATGACAGACAACGAAAAAAATCTGGAAACCGATCTGAAAAAGACCCGTTTCAACGAGGAGGAACTCGAAGAGTTTAGACAAATTATCATCAATAAACTTGACAAAGCCCGCTCTGACCTAAAATTACTTACAGAAGCCTTATCGAATGAAGATGAAAACGGCACCAACGACACTTCACCCACTTTTAAAGTTTTAGAAGAGGGATACCAAGTATTGTCGAAGGAAGAAAATGGCCGCTTAGCTGCGCGTCAGCAAAAGTTTATCAACAACCTCGAGAACGCCCTTATCCGTATTGAAAATAAAACCTATGGCATTTGCCGTGCCACCGGTAAACTGATTGCGAAAGAAAGGCTTCGTATTGTGCCTCATGCCACATTAAGCATCGAAGCCAAGTTGCAACAAGGAGACAATACTTAATACATGGTGTCTATTTTAATTGAATAATTCATCTTTTTCATCCCTGATCTGTGTTAACAGGTCAGGGTTGAACATTTATAATCAACTTCTTACCAAGTGAAACGACCTCTCCTGCTCATTTTCATTATCCTTTTGTTGGACCAGCTGCTCAAGTTTTACATCAAGCTCACCATGACCATCGGCCAAGAGTTTTCGCTTGTTGGCAATTGGGCCATAATACACTTTACCGAAAACAACGGTATGGCTTTTGGCTTTCAGTTTGCGGGTGAATGGGGCAAACTTGGGCTGAGTCTTTTTCGCATTCTCGCGGTAGTGGCCATTGGCATTTACCTTTACCTGCTCACGCGAAAAAAAACGCCTTTCGGCCCTGTATTTGGCATCTCCATGGTTCTGGCCGGAGCATTAGGAAACATCATTGACAGTGCCTTTTACGGCATGATTTTCAGCAACAGCACTTATCAAAACGTAGCTCACTTTCTACCCGAAGGCGGCGGCTATTCAAGCTTTCTGCATGGAAAAGTAGTAGATATGTTTTACTTTCCGCTAATGATCTTGCAACAATCTGAAGTGCCGGCTTGGATTCCCGATTTTATCTTCGGAAGCGATGGTTATTTCATTTTTTTCCGACCCGTTTTTAACATTGCTGATGCAGCCATCAGCGTGGGAGTAATTTGGCTTTTACTTTTTGAACGGAAATTTCTAAAAGGCCTTTAGCTTAAAGGCCAATCAAACAGTATTTTTTCAAATTCTTACTTGGCGAAATCATTCAAAATCTTACCTTTGTAGCTTCATTCAAAGAATTCAAATACATCCTTTCTAATGAATAAAACTGTCACCGGACAAATTGTACAAATCATCGGCCCAGTTGTTGACGTGGCCTTTGAACATGACAACAACCTTCCCGATCTGCTTGATGCGCTTGAAATTACACGCGACAATGGCGAAAAACTGATTCTCGAAGTGCAACAAGCCATTGGCGAAAATACAGTTCGCACCATTGCTATGGATTCAACCGATGGCTTACGTCGTGGAATGGACGCTGTTGCTTTAGGCAAACCCATCTCCATGCCTACGGGCGATGTCATTAAAGGCCGCCTTTTCAACGTGATTGGGCAAACCATTGATGGACTAAAGCCCATCGAAAGCAAAACCTCTTACGACATTCATCGCGATCCACCCAAGTACGAAAACCTTACCACGCAATCAGAGGTTTTATATACCGGAATCAAAGTGATTGACTTGATTGAGCCCTACTCCAAAGGGGGTAAAATTGGCTTGTTTGGTGGTGCCGGTGTAGGTAAAACGGTTATCATCATGGAGCTGATCAACAATATTGCCAAATCCTACAGCGGTGTTTCTGTTTTTGCCGGCGTAGGCGAACGTACCCGTGAAGGCAACGACCTTTTGCGCGAAATGATTGAGTCGGGCGTTATTCGCTATGGCGAAGAATTTGTTCAAAGTATGGAAAAAGGCGGATGGGATTTGGATAAGGTGGATTACAATGAACTGATACAATCGCAAGCTACTTTGGTGTTCGGACAAATGAACGAACCCCCCGGAGCCCGCGCCCGTGTTGCGCTCAGCGGTTTAACATTGGCTGAATATTTCCGCGATGGTGACGAAGAATCGGGCGGTCGCGATATCCTTTTCTTTATTGACAACATTTTCCGTTTCACACAAGCCGGTTCTGAAGTGTCGGCCCTTTTGGGTCGTATGCCTTCTGCCGTAGGGTATCAACCCACACTGGCCACCGAAATGGGATTGATGCAAGAGCGCATTACCTCCACAAAGAGAGGATCAATTACTTCAGTGCAAGCAGTTTATGTTCCTGCAGATGACCTTACCGACCCTGCTCCTGCTACAACCTTTGCCCACCTTGATGCAACAACCGTACTGAACCGTAAAATTTCTGAGCTTGGGATTTATCCCGCGGTAGATCCTTTGGATTCAACATCGCGTATCCTCAGTCCGGAGGTTGTAGGCGAACTGCACTACAATACAGCTCAACGTGTTAAAGGAATTTTGCAACGCTACAAAGAGTTACAAGATATTATCGCCATTTTGGGTATGGATGAGCTGTCAGAAGACGATAAACTCATTGTGCTTCGTGCCCGTCGTGTACAACGCTTCTTATCTCAACCCTTTCACGTGGCTGAACAGTTTACCGGAATACCCGGAACCATCGTTTCTATCGAAGATACCATCAAAGGTTTCAATATGATTATGGATGGCGAAGTGGATGAATATCCTGAATCGGCCTTCAACATGGTTG
>JADYZK010000409.1 GCA_020853175.1 Bacteroidales bacterium | reverse complement strand
TGAACAACGCCATTATGGCGAGCATGGCCGACGTGAAAGCTGCCAAAGGCAAAGCAGATGTGGTGTTGGTTGACAGTCGCGAGGTAGGCGAATTTAAAGGACTTGAAAACAAAAGCACTGGTCATTTGCCCGGCGCCATTAACTTAGATCATACCACTTTGATTGATGCCAAGCACCTTTTGAAACCTAAAGCTGAAATTGAAAAAATGTTGACCGAAAAAGGAATCACCAAAGACAAAACCATCATCCTTTATTGCTCAACAGGCGTGCGTTCCAGCAAAGAGTATTTTGTTCTTACTTCAGTTCTTGGATATCCTAAAGTAAAAGTCTTCGACGGAGGCTATAACGAGTGGAAAGCAGCCAACAATGAAATTGTAAAATAATTCGCATTTGAATTTTGGTTCTTTAAAAAGACCCCATCAACATTGGTTGATTGGGGTCTTTTCTTTTTTCTCGCAATCGCGGGTTTGCTTATTTTTGCAAAGAAATACAACCCTCATGTCCGATCCAAAAAAACGTAAATTCCTCAACCTTCCACAGTATCCGGGAGGAAAAACTGCTTACAGTGAGTTTCTGAGCAACAACCTCAAATATCCAAAAGAAGCCTTAGACGCTCAGGTTGAAGGCACTGTGATTGTTGAGTTTGATATTGATGACAATGGCATAGTGCATCAGCCCAGAATTATTAAAGGCATCGGTCATGGATGCGATGAAGAAGCTGCGCGTGTGGTAAAGATGTTGCGTTATCAGAAAGTAAAAAACATGGGCGTGAGGGTAAGAAGTACCACCAAAGCGAACATCCATTTCAAATTGCCCACTGCTGCTACCTTAAATTATTCCATCACTACCGTTGCAGCTACAAAACTGGAAACCAACAAGGGTGAAACATCCAAACCACCGGTGGTGTACAATTACACCATTGAATTTTAAGGAGATCGAAAAACAACATTCGCATCCTTTTTATACCCTTTACAACGCAGCTTAAACAATATTTAAGCAACAATTGATTTTTTGTAACCAAAGTGGTTTACATTTGTCATTAAGGCCAATGAAGATTAATTTACACGATGCTTACACTATTTTCCAAAACACACATTCATAAAGTCATAGTGCTGTTTTTTTGTTTGCTACCAGGATTTGCGGCACAAAGTCAATTTATTGGCTATATGATAGATGGCGCTGAAAAAAAATCGGTGTTCCCTTTTGAATACATCAATAACCTTTTGATTGTGCCGGTGCTGATGAACGACAGCGTTCCTATGAAATTTATTCTCGACACAGGGGTACGCACTACCTTGTTGACCGAAGGCAACGATCATCATTTGGATGTGGCCTACAACCGAACGGTGAAAATAAATGGATTAGGTTCCGCGGGCGAAATTGAAGCTTATGTGGCCAGCAGTGTCAAGCTGCAACTTCCTGGAATCACCGGTCGCGGACAAACGCTCATTGTTTTGGGCAAAGATTATCTGAATCTTCGCAGCCACATTGGACAAGAAGTTCATGGGATTTTAGGGTACGATTTTTTCAATCATTTTGTGGTCAAGATTGATTACATCACCAGAAAAATAACTGTCTATGAAAGCGAAAATTTTGAACCACCACGTCGTTTTAGTATGTTTCCTATTCAACTTGTCGGAGGACGCCCCTATCTAAAAGCCTCCATCACGCAAAGCGATGGAAGCCAAATTTCAGGTCGTTTTTTGATTGATACCGGTGCCAGTCACAGCTTGTTGCTTGAGGCCGACAGCTCCAACAGCATTCGAATTCCAGAAAAAACCTTACCTACCATTGTCGGTTGGGGACTTTCCGGTCCAATAGATGGAGAAATGGGACGCATAAAACTGTTTTCTCTGGGGAAATTCACTTTCAAAAACGCCTTGGTTTCTTATGATTCACCTATGCAGCCGTCAGTAAAAGCAGTTTCTGACCGACTGGGATCAATAGGTGGCGAGCTGTTGAGCCGCTTCACGTTGATTTTCGATTATCAATCGGAAAAACTCTATTTGAAAAAAAATAGTCACTACCGGCGTGGCTTTAGCCACAACAAAAGTGGCCTCGATTTGGTGGCCGAAGGGTCGCAGTTTAAAACCTTTCGTGTGGTGCATGTCATTGAAGGGTCGGCAGCCGATGAAAATGGTTTTCAACTCGACGACGTAATTGTTGCCATCAACGGAAAGGGAGCAGGACAGCTTAATCTGGAAGAGATACAAGGAATTTTTCGCTCTGAAACTTCACAAGTGCTTCAAGTGGTTGTGCTCCGCGAAGGCCAGTACTTGAGCTTCACTTTCAGACTTAAAAACTTGATATAAAATAAGTTAAAATATTTATTTCCTGCCGTCATCAATAATTTTCATTTCCGTACGACGGTTCAAAGCTTTGCCTTCTTCGGTGGTGTTGGTGGCCACCGGAAGTGCTGAACCCTCCCCTTTTACATGAATTTTTTCAGATAGTATTCCACTCTTTACAAGAAAATCTTTAACCACTTGTGCCCTGAGAAGGGATAATTTCTGGTTCAACGATTCATTCCCTGTGGAATCGGTATGGCCTGAAATTTCGACAGAAAGTTGTGGATTCAGCTTCAAAAAACGAAACAAAACCGAGAGTTCTTCTTCCGAAGCAGGTTGTAAAGTGGCTTCGTTTGTTTCAAAAAATATGTTATTCAACACCGTGCTCGTTCCGTTTTTGATTTGATGAAGCGCAATTTCCAATGTATTGGAAGTTTCGGAAGTGAGGCTGTCCAACCTATAATGCGCCGAAAACAGCAGATACTCTTTTTTTTCAACGTGAAGCGCATAAGCTTTTCGCGAAGCCAAAGAAACCAAAAAAACGCCATCACTATCGGTGGTGTCTTTATACAATTCATTGCCATCATCGAGTTGAACCAAACGAAAAGTTGCTTCCAAAGGCTTCAGGCTTTCGGCATCCACCACCCGTCCGCGCAAATAGGCAACAGCTTCCGGTCGAACATCCCGATGCAATAAAAACGAGAAAATATCAAAATCTTTGCCTTCCTCTTTTTTGTTTGAAGACACGTAAGCCGTTTGCCCTGAAGCATCTATTACCACATTTACATCATCGTAAAGGCTATTGACAGGAAAACCGACATTGATGGGTTTCGACCAACGACCACCCGCGTCCAAACGACTGAAATAAATATCACTGCCTCCAAGCGTTTCGTTGAATCCATTGGATGAAAAGTAAATTGTTTTTCCATCGGGATGGATAAATGGCGACATTTCATTTCCATTGGTGTTAAAAGTACTGCCAAGGTTGATGGCCTTACTCCACTCGCCGTTGGACAATTTTACGGATTTGTACAAGTCAGACCCCCCAAACCCGCCTTTTCGGTTGCTGGCGAAATACACCTCTTTTCCATCGGGTGTAATGGTGGGTTGCGAATCCCAAGCCTCATTGTTTACGCTGCTTCCCAAAGATTGTGGTGATGCCCATTGCCCATTTCGTATTCGTGATTGGTAGAGATCGCAACTGCCGCTTCCCTGTTCCCAGCCACAGCCCGCAAACAAAAGCAATCTGCCATCGGCAGTAAAGGTTAATGCGCCATGATCGCCTTTTGTGCCTTCTACCAAAAATGGAGCAACGTTCGTCCATTGGCCATCTAACCAATTGCTTTGATAAAACCTTTCGCGCTTTCGCTGAGGATTGTTTTCTGCGCCTTCATTTTTCTTTAGGGTAAATAACAATTGTTTTCCATCCAATCGGATGAAGTTGATGTACTCATCAGCTTCGGTATTGATGCCATCGTTGGCAAAAAGGATGGCGATAGCAGAGGGATTTTTTGTCAGGCTATCTGCAAAAAGCGCTCTTTTCAAAAGGGCTTGAACCATTACATTACGCGTACCGTCAGCAGATTGATCAAGATAATTAGAGAATTTTTGTGCAGCCTCAAAATATTTCCCTTGACTTAAATACAATTCTCCCAGCAAGTTATAAACCGGAAGAAAATATTTTGCGTCAATTTCGAGCACTTTTTGATAAGCTGCAACAGCTGCGTCCAATTGCTTTTCCTGAACAGACAATTCAGCTTTTAGAAGCCATGCTTCAATAAAATTAGAATCATATTTCAGTGCTTTGTTGACTGCCTCCACCGCTTCATTGTGTTCGCCTTTATAAAAGGCTGCTTCAGCTTGAAGGTACATTTTACGTGCTTTTGGATGACGACTGTACAATTCATCCATGTTTTGAGCGCCAAGTGGAGCTGCAAAAAAGAAAAGCACCAAAAGCCAGAAAATGGCTAAGGGATACGCATGTATTTGTGACTTTGCAGGCTGATGCGCCATTTTGGGTTGGCCATCACATATTCGGTGAGCCATGGCATTATTTTTTCTGAAACACTCCATTCGGGTTGTAAATATAGCAAACAATCGGCATTAACCAACCGTGCATTTTGTTCGGCCCAATGAAGGTCGGCCTCATTTTGAATGACAACTTTCAGTTCATGCGCTTTGGTGTAAATTGTAGGCTTTGGGGGCGAAAACTTTTTTGGAGAGAGGCAAATCCAATCCCAAACACCGCTCAAAAGATGTGCTCCCGAAGTTTCTACCATGGTTTTAACACCGAGGTTTTTAAGGCATTGCGTGAAAAAATCAAGTGGATACAGCGAAGGCTCACCACCGGTGACAACCACTGTTTTCGCAGGGAATTTCGCAGCTCTTTCAGCAATTTCGATGGCATCGGTCGGAGGAAAATTATCGGCTTCCCAAGAGGGTTTGGTGTCGCACCAGCTGCATCCTACATCACAACCTCCAATTCGGATAAAGTAGGCCGCTGCACCCATATTATGGCCTTCGCCCTGTAAGGTGTAAAACTCTTCCATCAAAGGCAACTTTCGCCCACCTTCAAAAATATCTTTTCTTACTTGCATTAGGGAATGATAAAAGTAGCGTGAAAAGCTTCATCCTTTGTGATTGCTGACATGAAATAGGTACCGGCATTCAATTGACTTACATCTACCGTGTATCGTTGCTTTTGCGATGCGCTGAGGTTCACCAGCTTCACCAAACGTCCTGTGGAATCTAGGATATCAAGTTTAAAATCATTTTGAATGAGGTCGGTTTCAAACTTTAAGATTTTATTCTTGACTGGGTTATCCAAAATGACTATTTGACGGGTGCCATTTTGCGCATCGGTTTCATTGATGCCAGTAAAGCCAGTCCATGAGCTGAGATTCATTGTAAAAACCCTTGCACTGTATCCCGATGATTTTTCAGCCGAAATGAAGGCCTGATGGGGCGCATAAAATGTAACTCCTTCAACTTGAGTAGATAAAGTATTTTGCAACTCAATACGTCTTTTGTTTCCTTGAAAAAAATCATGATCTTGAAAATCGAATAAAATCCAAGCAAATGGAATGTATGTTTGCGGGGTATAACCTGTTAACAACACTTGACCGGTAGTGGCATCGTAGTCAGCACCGGTAATCAAACCTTGGGTGTTAAAACGATCCTTGCGTTGAATGGAGTAAGTGCCGCTCTGCTTGGGCAAACTGTAAATATGACAATACTGATCGGCCCTGTTTTTTGTAAATAAATACAACGAATCGCCAGCTGAAACAATGGATTCACAATCGAAATTGTGCTCTTTTGATTTTGAAAAATCCTTCTGATCTGCGTAACTGAACTTTATGGCCGAGGCTTGAACACTAGAATTTCCATTGATGGGGATGCTGCTTTTAAGAATTTTATACACAACCAAATCATCGCGATCTCCTGAATTGTTGCCCATATCGCCCACGTACAAATATTCTTCATCCATGGTGATGTCTTCCCAGTCCATATTGAAAGCAGATGAAACAGTGATTTGTTGCACAATTTGATGGCTGGTAGTGTCAACGGCGTAAAGAATCGGCTCGCCCCCACTGTCATTAAAAGTCCACAATTTTCCGTTAAACAATACCAATCCGGAAGATTCCTTCACCTGATTGGGCAAGGTAAAAGCCAAATTCGGGTTGACCGTTGTTACCGGATAAACGCAACTCCCATTATTAACAGTGGCAGATGCATTATAGTTTTGCGCCTGAGGATCAGTGCATCCGACAATTTGCCCAAAGCCTGAATAAAATAAAAGGCTAAAAAAAGCGAAAAGGAGAATATTTTTTAATTGCATTTTTTACTTCAAGAAAGTGATGTATAGTGAAACGAAAAATCGCTTTATAGCGATCGTTTTTTTAGCGCTGTCAGCGTATTTTGCAAAAGTGCCACAATTGTCATCGGACCTACGCCACCTGGTACGGGAGTAATTTTTGAAGCTATTTTTTTAACCTCCTTAAAGTCTACATCGCCTACAATATGGTATCCTTTTTCTGATTTTGTGTCTTCAATACGGTGGATTCCAACATCAATCACCACAGCTCCTTGTTTTACCATGGATGCTTTTACAAAATTAGGTTGACCGATGGCCGCAATCACAACATCAGCCTGCTTAATAATGGATTCGAGATTTTGCGTGCGGCTGTGACACAGTGTTACCGTGGCGTTGCCGTTAGCAGCTTTGCGTGAAAGTAAGATGCTCAGAGGTGTTCCCACAATATTGGAACGGCCAATCACCACGCAGTGTTTTCCATCCAAAGAAATGCCCGAGCGCTTGATAAGCTCCATCACACCATAAGGGGTAGCAGGTAAAAAGCAGGGCAAACCCAACTGCATTTTACCGATGTTGAGGGGGTGAAAACCATCCACATCTTTGGAAGGATCAACAAATTCCAAGATATGATCGGCATTGAGATGCGACGGGAGGGGCAACTGCACAATAAACCCATCCACATCTTCGTCCTTGTTGAGGAAATCAATCACCTTTAAAAGTTCATTTTCGGTGGTTGTTTCGGCCAAACGATAGGTAGTTGAGGTAATGCCCACTTGTTTGCAAGCTCGCTCTTTTGAGGCGATATAGGTTTCGCTGGCAGGGTCGTTTCCCACAAGAATGGCAGCCAAATGAGGTGCTTTCTTGTCAGCATCGAGCAGTGCTGCAACTTCTGCTGCAATTTCTTTTTTAATACGATCGGCGATGGCTTTGCCGTCAATGATATTGTTCGACATGATTTTATTATTTCTGTTGACGCATTTGCTGCATCATTTGCGTCATTTTTCTACTTCCTCCTGCTGTTGTCATCATACGCATCATTTTTGAGGTGTCTTCAAATTGCTTAATCAAACGGTTGACCTCAACAATATGGTTACCGCTACCTTCGGCAATGCGACGGCGTCTGCTGCCATTGAGGAGTTTCGGATTTTCACGTTCTGCAGGTGTCATGGAAAAAATGATGGCCTCAACGCTTTTAAAGGCATCTTCTTCAAGTTCAGCACCTTGCAACGCCTTACCCATGCCGGGAATCATTCCGGCCAGGTCTTTGATGTTCCCCATTTTTTTAATTTGTTGGATCTGCTTCATGAAGTCGTTGAAATTAAATTCGTTTTTGGCCAACTTCCGTTTGAGGCTCTTGGCTTCGTCTTCATCATATTGTTCTTGGGCTCTTTCCACCAAGGAAACGATGTCGCCCATACCAAGGATTCGGTCGGCCATACGTTTGGGATAGAACACATCAAGGGCATCCATTTTTTCGCCAATCCCAACAAATTTGATGGGTTTGTCCACCACCGACTTAATCGTCAGCGCAGCACCACCGCGGGTATCGCCATCGAGTTTGGTGAGCACCACCCCATCAAAATCAAGCCTGTCGTTGAAGGCTTTGGCAGTGTTTACAGCATCTTGCCCGGTCATGGAATCCACAACAAATAAAATTTCATTGGGCTGAACGGCCTTTTTGATGTTGGCGATTTCGTTCATCATTTGCTCATCCACTGCCAAACGACCGGCAGTATCAATGATGACTACATTGCGGCCCTTTTCTTTGGCATATTGGATGGCGTTGCGGGCAATGGTGACGGGGTCTTTTTGTGTTTCATCGGAAAAAACTTCCACTTCCACTTGCTCGCCCAAAACTTTGAGCTGGTTGATGGCAGCAGGACGGTAAACGTCGCAAGCTACCAAAAGGGGTTGTTTGCCTTTTTTCTTTTTCAGATAAAGTGCCAACTTAGCAGAAAAAGTAGTTTTACCAGAACCTTGCAGACCCGCTATCAAAATGATGGTGGGTTGACCTTTTAAGTTGATTTCAATGGCGTCGCCACCCATCAATTGGGTCAGCTCGTCGTGCATGATTTTAACCATCACCTGCCCTGGCGACACCGATGTTAATATTTTTTGACCCAACGCACTGTCTTTTACCTTAGCGGTAAAATCTTTGGCAATTTTAAAACTTACGTCAGCATCAAGCAAAGCTTTACGCACCTCTTTAAGCGTTTCGGCCACATTGATCTCACTGATGTGACCTTGGCCTTTGAGTATTTTGAACGAACGTTCGAGTTTATCACTTAATCCTTCAAACATGGCAATAATTCAATTTTTAGGCTGCAAATTTAGTAAAAAACATGGCAGGCTCAAGCTGCATAGCACTGTTTCAGTGTGTTAATTTAGACCAATTGTGGGCAATAGGCCTTCAGTCCTTCATAAAATGAAAAAAGCCTAACGATGTTAGGCTCTTTTTAAAAGTCGTTTTGTTCAAACTTTTTATTTCAGGTTCAACTTGGTTTTAACAAGTTTTGTAACATCATCAGCATCAGCACCTACATGAAGCAGAACTCCGGTTGCGGAATCAATAATATAGGTGTATTTATTTTCTTTACCCACATCTTCAATGGCATTTTTCACCTTGTCAATAACAGGTGTAAGAAGTTCAACTCTTTTGTTTCCGAACTCGGTGTCAGCATTTTGCTGAAACTCTTGAATTCTATTTTGCAAGTCGGTGATTTCTTTTTCTTTTGAAGCCTTGATGAGATTCGACATCGTTGCGAGGTTGTTTTGATAATCAGTAATCTTGGTTTGATATTCTGTCATCATGGCACGTAATTCAGTTTCTAATTGCGCTTCAAACTCTTTCAATTTGTTTTCCACGACCAATTTTTCTGGCATGATGCCCATGATTTCATTGGAATCAATATGACCGATTTTGAGGGTTTGAGCCTGAGTAGCAGAAAAGAGTGCAACGAAGGCGAAAAGCAGAAATGCGCGGGTGAATGTTTTCATTTTCTGATAGATAAGTTTAATGATTTTGAGAGGACAAAAGTAGTATTTTTTTTTATTTGAACGGCAAAAAGTTAGCGTAACCAAACTCCTTAACAAGCTTTAACTTGTGGAATTATTTGCGGTCTTCTTTTCGCACGGTTTGCATAACTGTACCCACTTCGTCGAGCACATCATCGCTGATGTCGAGGCGGGGATTGGCATAGAGCATGGTGGCTCCTGCGGCTTTATCGAAAATAAATGCGTAGTTTTTTGTTTCAGCAATTTCTTGCATCGCGGTGTAGATTTTTTCTTGAATAGGTTGCACCAATTCGGATCTTTTTTTGAACAAATCGCCTTCGGAGCCAAAATATTTAAGTTGCAAATCTTTGGCTTCTTTTTCTTTTTTCAAGATGTCGTCTTCACGTTTCTTTTTCAAATCCTGCGGAAGAAGCACAGCCTCAGCCTGATAGGAACGGTACATTTCTTCTACTTTGTCGTAAATTACTTTGATTTCTTTTTCCCATTTCTGCGACATGGCATTGAGCTCTTCTTGCGCATCGTTGTATTCAGGAATATTTTTGAGGATATATTCGGTATCCACGTAGGCAAATTTTTGGTTTTGAAGCTGTGCAAAACCACTCAAAGACAAGGAGGTGAGGAGCACCAAAGTAAAAAAGGCTTTTTTCATTGTTTTCATCATGGGGATATTTTTAGGTTAGACAGCTTTTTATTCAAAAAGCCTGCCAAAAATTATTAATCAATGGATTGGTTGATGGAGAAATGGAATTGGCTGCCATTGGCACTCGGAATTCCTTTTATTTCGTCGAAGCCATAACCCCAATCTAATCCAAGTATTCCAAACATAGGCAGGAAGACACGCACACCCAATCCGGCTGATCGTTTTACATCAAACGGATTAAAGTCGTCGAATCCGAGCCATGAGTTTCCGGCTTCCAAAAATCCAAGTCCATAAATAGTAGCACTAGGATTGAGCGAAAAAGGATAACGCAACTCAAGAGTATATTTGGTGAAGATGTTTCCGCCAATATTTTTGTCTTCGTAATAAAAAGGTGTGATGGTTTCATTTCCGTAGCCTCTCATCCCAATAATTTCGCGGCCGTCTAAGTTGTTGTAGCCCGAAAGGCCATCACCTCCAAGGTAGAAGCGTTGGAAAGGTGTAATGCCAATATCGTTGTTGTAATCGCCCAAGAATCCAAGCTTGATGCGGGTAGCCAAAACCAATTTATTCACCGTTTCAACATAATAGGAGGTGCTGAGTTTCCATTTATAAAACTCCACCATCTTAAAGCGTTCATTCTCACTAAGTTTTGTGTAATCACGACTGTCAAACAACGAATAAGGTGGAGTAAACTCAAAGGAAAGTGAAAAATCGGAACCAGATCGCGGATAAATGGGTTGGCTGATGGAGCTTCGTCC
>JADYZK010000408.1 GCA_020853175.1 Bacteroidales bacterium | reverse complement strand
TGAATCAAGTCGTCGGCTCGAAACACCCACAAACGAACTAGATAAATAATGGCAACAGCTATAGAAACAATAAAAAGCCATTTCCACCAAGAAGGCATGTCATTGTCAAGCTCGCGGATGCCGTCGTACTCATGATCACTGATCAAACGGTCGTTGGTCAGGGTATCTATTTCATAATCAGCATCTTTTTTTTCTATCGGTTGCTTATCTGTAGTCATATTTCTTTAGTTATTTCTATTTGTATGAATCTATTTTTTCAGTCGAGAGATCGTCATGATTGTCAAGCGGCATGTGACCAAATTCATCAATTTGATTTTTTGTCATACGCGACACAAAGTAGAGCAATACCACAAACATGGTAAAAAACAATATCAATCCGATGATAGGAAAGAGCTGAATATCAGCAATACCTTCCAGTGTTTTTGTTACGATCTTCATTTTAAACTTTCAATTATTTTTTATAAATATCTGTCCCGAGGCGTTGGATATAAGCAATCAAAGCAATCACTTCCTTGTCGTCAGACACATCAATACCCCCATCGCGCAAGCTTTGAGCAATGCCGGCGGCTTGTTTTTTCAAATCTTCAACAGCTTTGTCAGCATATCCTTCCGGATAAGGCACACCCAACATTTGCATGACGCGGATTTTGCGGGCAGTGGAGCTGGTGTTGAGGCTGTTGTTGATGATCCAAGGGTAAGGAGGCATAATAGACTGGGCCACCATCTTTTGTGGATTAAGGAAATGGTTGTAGTGCCAAGAATCAGGTTTGTAAATGGGGCCTGTTTTCACGCCTTCGCGGGCCAAATCGGGACCTGTACGTTTTGATCCAAATTGGAATGGATGGTCGTAAACCGTTTCGCCGGCTTTGGTATAATCGCCATAACGTTCAACTTCCGACCTAAAAGGACGTATCATTTGACTGTGGCAGTTATAGCAACCTTCGCGGACGTAAATATCACGGCCTTCCAACTCCAATGGAGTGTAGGGTTGAACGCTGGCTATGGTTGGCACATTGCTTTTGACCATGAACATGGGCACAAACTCAACAATTCCGCCAATTAAGATCACCACCAAGGCAAGAATGGTAAAGAGTACAGGCTTTCCTTCGATACGGCGATGTCCTTTTTCATTCGCGTATTTTTCAGGATGGGCTGCAGGTGCTTGGTCTTCTTCGGTAGCCACAAATTTTCCCATACGCATCGTTTTCACCACGTTCACCATCATAATAATCACGCCGGTGAGATACAAGGTTCCTCCAAAAGCACGTAAGAAATACATGGGCAGAATTTGAACCACTGTTTCAATAAAGTTGGGATATTTAAGATAGCCTTCAGCGGTAAACTCTTTCCACATTAAGCTTTGGGTAAAACCGGCAAAATACAAGGGGACAGCAAAAAACAACATCCCGGTTGTGGCCAACCAAAAGTGGGTGTTGGCCAATTTGGTGCTATAAAGCTTGGTGTCGAAGAGCCGTGGAACGAGCCAATAAATCATCCCAAAGGTGAGCATCCCATTCCATCCCAGTGCGCCAATATGCACGTGTGCAATGGTCCAATCGGTGAAGTGACTGATAGCATTCACACTTTTGAGCGAAAGCAACGGACCTTCAAATGTTGACATACCGTAAGCTGTTACACCCACCACAAACATTTTGAGAACGGGACTTTCGCGGACCTTGTCCCAGGCGCCACGAAGGGTAAGCAAACCGTTGATCATACCGCCCCATGAAGGCGCAATCAGCATAATCGAGAATACAACTCCCAGAGCCTGAGCCCAGTCGGGCAATGCCGAATACAACAAATGGTGAGGTCCAGCCCAGATATATAAGAAAATCAATGCCCAAAAGTGGATAATAGATAGTCTGTAAGAGTAGATGGGCCTGTTGGCTGCCTTGGGAACAAAATAGTACATCAAACCAAGGTAAGGTGTTGTAAGGAAAAAAGCCACGGCGTTATGACCATACCACCACTGAACGAGTGCATCTTGGATGCCGGCATAAATGGGATAACTTTTGAAAAGTGTTACCGGAATGTTGATTGAATTAACAATGTGCAGCACAGCCACGGTTACAAAAGTGGCAATGTAAAACCAAATAGCAACATAAATGTGGTGCACTCTGCGTTTTACAGTGGTCATAATGAGATTGATGCCGAATACTACCCAAACCACAGCAATGGCAATATCAATAGGCCATTCAAGCTCTGCATATTCTTTGCTCACGGTCATTCCTAAAGGAAGCGTGATGGCCGCGGCAACAATGATCAACTGCCATCCCCAAAAGTGAATTTTTCCCAACAGCTCGCTGTACATGGGCGTTTTCAACAAACGGGGTGTTGAGTAATAAATGCCGGTGAACATTCCATTTCCCACGAAGGCAAAAATGACGGCATTGGTGTGCAGCGGACGTAAACGCCCGAAAGACAGCCAAGAGATGCCACTGCTCATGTGCGGGAAAATGAGCTCAAAGGCGATGGTTAAACCCACAAGCATCCCTACAAATCCCCATAAAATAGTAGCCTGGAGAAATAAACGGGAGAGGCGGTTGTCATACGTAAACTTTTGTAACTCCATAAAGTTAAGGTTTTTAGTTATTTGTCGTTTGATTCTGATATGTCTGTATCTGTTTCTTCTTTCTTTTTATTATCGAACAGCATCCGCACTGATGGAGAGTAGTCATCATCGTATTGCCCGCTGCGAACCGCCCAAATAAAAGCAATCAAAAAGCCGCCGGCAACAACAACTCCAATGAGAATTAAAAACAAAATAGCTTCCATTTCGGTAATGTGGTTCTTCTTTACATTAAGAAGGGCAAAGTTAACAAACTGCCCTTTTGATTTTCCTGTGTTATCCAATTTAGAAGTTTTCTAAATAAGACAAATATCCTCTTCAATGACGATGAATTACCATCATTTTATTTGAGCTGCCGACGCGATTTCCATTGGACGCTAAAGGTTACGAAAGCCACCACCGATATGGAACTTAACGGCATCAAAATGGCCGCTATCAAAGGTGAAAGTTGTCCGGTGACAGCAAACGACAAGCCTATCGTATTATAGATCAGTGAGATTAAAAAACTCCAGCGGACAATGCGAAAACTGGTTCGTGAAAAACCAATGAAGCTGCCCAGCCGGTTAAATTGTGCTGCATCGAGGATGGCGTCGCAGGCCGGAGAAAAACTAAAGATGTCTTCGGCAATACTGATGCCAATATCGCTCTCTGAAAGTGCTCCTGCATCATTCAATCCGTCGCCGATCATCAACACTTTTTCGCCTTTAGCTTTTAGTTTTTGGATGTATGCTTTTTTGTCGGTAGGCGTTTGGTTGAACAGCAACACACTTTCAGTACCAAAAATCTCCTTCAAATTTGCTGCTTCTCCGTCATTGTCGCCCGAAATCAAATGCAAGCTGTAATGCTTTTTGAGTTTTTTAACCAAATCATTGAGACCCTGACGGTAGCTGTTGGTGAACGTAAAATATCCTTTTTGCTGCCCATCCACACTGATGTAAACGCGACTTTCTTTCATGTCTTCGCTCGCGTTGTTTCCGGTTACAAACACTGCCGAACCCAAGGTGACGCGATGGTTTTCAACGTTTCCGGTGATACCTAATCCGGGAAGCTCTTCATAGCTTTCGGGGCTCTGCATCTCGCCCGTGGGCAGATGGTCGAACAATGCATTGCTCAACGGATGACTGGAATGTTTGACCATATTGCGAATAAGGTTCTCCTCAAAAGCAGTCAATGCTTTGCCATGAAAGCGAACCTCCACTTTGCGGTTTAGGGTGATGGTGCCCGTTTTATCAAAAACAATGGCCGTTGTACGGTACAGCTGTTCAACAACATCGGTATTTTTTAAATAAAAACCCTTTCGGCCAAAAGCACGGATGGTACTTCCAAAAGTGAATGGAATGGTGAGGGCCAAGGCGCACGGACAAGCAATAATCAGCACCGAAGCAAACACATAAACAGCCATTTTAAAATCAATGGTGGCCCAGTAGGCAAAGGCAACCACAGCAATGATCAGCACCGCCGACGTGAAATATTGACTCAACTGATTGATGTGATTGTTGAGCGTTTCTTTCACCATCTTTATACTTCCTTGGTTCCACAACTGGGTGAGGTAGCTTTGCTCCACAGCTTTATCCACCACCAACTCAATGGAGCTGCCCACCTGTCGCCCCCCTGCATAAATAAAATCGTTGGTTTTTTTTGACACCGGAAGCGATTCGCCGGTAACAAACGAATAGTCAATATTTCCTTTTCCACTCACCAGAATGGCATCGGCGGGAATGAGTTCTTGATTGCGGATCAACATTCGATCGCCGTTTTTCAATTCGCGGATGGGGATAATCTCTTCAACACCGTCCTTTATCACGGTAATGGCGACAGGAAAATACGAACGGTAATCGCGTTCAAAGGAGAGGGCTTTGTACGTTTTGCCTTGGTACCATTTTCCGATGAGCAGAAAGAACAGCAAACCTGCCAACGAGTCCATATAACCAATGCCTCTGCCTGAAAAAACAACCCAGCTGCTGTAAATAAAAAGGGCAATAATACCTAAAGTAATCGGTAGGTCAATGCTTATAATTTTATGCTTCAATCCTTTATATGCTGAAAGGTAATAATCGGAGGCACTGTACAACACCACCGGTAAGATTAAAATAAAGCTCAACCACCCAAAAATATTCTTGAACTTCACTTCCAGCAAGTCGCCACCGGGCAGGTATTCGGGAAAGCTATACATCATAATATTCATAAAACTGAAAGAAGCCACGCCAATCTTTAGAATCAAGCTTTTGTTTGACTTGGTGATCTTTGTGTTTTCCAATTGATCGAGGGTGATTTCCGGCGTGTAGTGGATGGCAGAGAGCAATTCGGCCAATTGACGGAGGCTGATTTGATCGTTTTTGAAAGTGATTTGAACCTCTTTTCTGGGAAAATTGACCGCAGAATAATTGATTCCGGGATGGAGCGTATCCAAGTGCTCTAAAAGCCAAATACAGGAAGCGCAATGGATTGCAGGTATAAAAAACTTCACTTTTGAGGTGGTGCCGTCTTTAAAATCAACGAGTTTAGAAGCGATTTCTTCCACATCGAGGAAAGCAAATTTTTTAAGTGGCTGTCCGGTATCAATCCGAATTCCCGACATGGGTTGAATCGCGTAATAGCCGCCCAGCTTGTTTTCATTCAGAATTTGATACACCGTTTTGCAGCCATGGCAACAAAAGGGTTTGTCGTCCCAAATCACCGGACTTGAACCGCAATCGGTTCCACAATGAATACATTGTTTTCCCATTGCTTAAGGATTAAAACGAACGCGCCACATTCCACGCAACTCGCCAAGATTGTAACCGGTGGCTTTGTCGGAGGGATATAAGGCTGCAATGGCTGCCTGCGTTGAAGCTGTCAATTCACGACCTTCAATGCCATGGCATTGCAAACATGGAGGCGCCATAAGAATAGGTGCCATATAAGTGATTTTGCCATCATCAGTTAAAAAAAGCGTGTCGTTGGCTCCTGCCCCATTCAGCATTTTTTGTTCCATGCGTTGAATGATTTGCGCTTCAACACCCTCAGCGAGGTTGGCAGGATTTCTATTCTTTAACGAAACCCTTTGGATATCAGCTTCAAAAATTTCTGCCAGCGAATCGGTAATGGGGATAGCTTTCACATTGCAAAATTGAAGCGCGTGTTCAACGCCGCCCTCCGCAATGGCAGTGAGCAAAGCCTGACTCAAAGCCTTAAAACTTTGCTGAACGATTTGCTTGCCTTGCTCAGTATAAAGCATTGTTGTGCTATCGTTTAGCTTTATAGTTTGGTCAGCTGCTTCGGTGGGTTTATGTTGACCGCTGCAAGCACTCAGTAAGCACAAAAGCGCCAATGAATAAAAGGTGTTTTGAATTGTTTTCATCTTAATATCAATTTTTGGTTTGGTTTTACTTTACGGTATTTCCGCGAGATTGTTACCTCACAAAGTTACTCAAAGAAAAGTAAAAGGCGCAAAAGCATTGTTGCAAAAAAAAGATGCTGTTGAAATGCGTTCTTAAATTAGCTCATGAACACCATACGTCTGCTTGGGCAACCCTCAATGCAGTAGCTTTCATCAAATCAAATTGCATTTTTATCCTTTTCGGTGGCCATCCTAACGGTCACCACCTGACCTTCAAATTGTAAGTCTTTTCCTGCATAAGGCGGATTAAAATCCATGGTGACGCGATCTTTCATTTTACGAATGATTTTTCCAAAATGCCTGATTCCGTTTTCGTCTTCCATGGGAAAGATGTGACCTACCTGCACCACTTCGTCATCCACATGACCATCCTCTTCGGCAAAGGTGGACAACGGAAGGTCGAAAATAGCTGTCGGATCAATGGGACCATATGCTTGGTCAGCCGTGACTTGAATGTTGAAGTGATCACCTTCGCTGAGGCCGATAAGGTTTTGTTCAAAACCTTCAATCAGCAAATCGTGGCCGATTAAAAACTCTTGCGGGCTGGTTTGCTCCTGCAAAAGCCGCGATGTTTGGCTGTCCTTCACGGTATAAACCAAGGCGGCCACTGTTTCCAAACCAATTTTCAATTTCATTTAAAGAAGGTATTTTTAAAGCATGAAAAGCCTCCATACACAGGATGCAGGAGGCTTTTCAGTTAAGATAAACATGTGAAATCAACTGTTACTTTGCCAGTGTCCTGACATAGTTGATGATCTTCCATCTGTTTTCAGGAAGAATCTGACCGCCATGTGCTCCCATCAAGCCCGAAAGAGAACCCATAGTAATCACATGATAAATTTCGCCATCAGGTTTGTTTTGCACAAAAGCTTCCACCAACGAGGTGGGTTTTGCAACAAACAATTTGCTGGTATATAGAAAGCCATCGCCTTTTCCCATGTCGCCATGGCATTGAAGGCAGAAAATGCGGTATTGCTCTTTTCCTTCGATGAGCGTTTGTTCACTCGCGGCCAAAGGATTGACGAGTTCAAGACCGGCATTCACCTGATCTTGAAACGATTTACCTTTGTAAGGATAAGGCGTCGTTCCGCGGGCTATGGCACCTTCAGCCGGAAGGCGCATGGTGTGTCCATCTTCAAAAACTGCATTTGGCGTGTACGTTTCACTCGCTGTTGAGTAAGCCATATCAGGAAAGAAGGTGTAACCCGGATGGTTCTTGTCGCGGTTGCACGCCATAACTGAGCTGACCAAAAAAAGGAGTGCAATGATCTTTATTTTACTTTTCATAAGATTCAATTTTATTTATGCAGCAAGGGCTTAATAATGGGTGTGGTATTCCATACTTTCTTTAAAGTAAGGATGATTTTGAGGTGCCAATGGGGCTTTGGTGAGCGACCAGAAGGTGATCAATCCAAAAATACCGAGGTATCCAATGGTAAGTCCAACTTCTAAAAGGCCTATCCCTGAACCTTCACCTCCAACAGCGCCGGGCATAATCATCAAATATAAATCCAACCAGTGGCCAATGATCACAATGATTGAAACAGGAACCAAAAGGGTAAACACCCGTTTCGATTGGCGCGTCATCAACAGCAAGAACGGAATAACAAAGTTGAGAATAAGATTGATGTAGAATACATTAGAGAAATGCGCATGGCGTTCGTAAAAGTAAACTGTTTCTTCGGGAATGTTGGCATACCAAATAAGCATGTATTGCGAAAACCACAAGTAAGCCCAAAAAATGCTAAATCCAAAGAGGTATTTTCCTAAGTCGTGCATGTGTTCGTCGTTCACATGATCGAGGTAACCCATGCGTTTGAGTACGTAAATGAGCAAAATCAACATCGCAAATCCGCTCACGAGCATACTCGAAAAGACATACCATCCATACAGTGTGCTGAACCAATGTGGATCGAGCGACATAAGCCAATCCCATGATGAAACCACGCTTGTGATGGCGTAGGTAACCAGAAAAATAGCAGAATAGGTTTTCATTTTGCTAAAATATTTCAGCTCGCCAAGACGGTCGAGGGCCAAAGACGATTTCCTTACGTAATGGGCCAAAGCCGACCAAACACCAATAAAAATGACCAAACGGATGTAAAAGAAAGGCTCATTGAGATAGGCAACTTTTTTAAGTAAAATGGCATCCAAATGATCGGAATGTGTCCAAG
>JADYZK010000407.1 GCA_020853175.1 Bacteroidales bacterium | reverse complement strand
ATGCCGCATTTCTATCGCGTTGGACAATGGTAAGGTCTTCGTGAAAAACACTCACTTTGAGATTGGCACGCTTCACTAAAAATTTTTCCAATGCAAGCACCTTTTCTTTGCTCTTGCATATGAGCAGTACTTTTGCAGGATACAGTTTCTTCATTGTAGTTAAAAGCCAATGAACTCGAGGGTCTTCGGCAAACCAAAATTCCTGTTTATTTGCAATAGCTCCGGGCTCCATATCGTGGGCAAACTCATTCGCCAGGCGCTGAAGCCAAAGGGCCTTATCTTTGGTTGTGTTTATGGGAATTAGATGCGCCTTTCGCTTTGGGAAACCGCTCATTGCAGATCGGGTATTTCGGAACAACACTCGGCCTGGGCCATGCTGGTCCAATAAATCTTCAATAAGATTATCCTTGGCAACATCTCCTCCTTTTGTTAAGGATAGTATTCTTTCCTTTGGGAAAAAGGATTCTAATATTTTTGTATCGTTAGGTTGCAATTTTTTTCCGGAGTACAGTTTTTCCACAATAGTGGCAATGTTTCTATGGTCAGAAGGCTCATTTATGAAATCATGATAATTCGAATACCTGTTTGGGTCTAGTAATCGAAGTCGTGCGAAATGGCTTTCTTCACCTAGTTGTTCCGGGGTAGCAGTGAGGAGCAGTAATCCTTTGGCTGCTTTACTCAATAGTTCCACCATCCCATACTCCGGGCTCACTTTGTCAACAGACCATTCCAAATGATGTGCTTCGTCTACAACGAGCATATCCCAACCAGCAGTCAGTGCTTGTCTGGTTCGTTTCCCTGAACCGGCCAAAAATGAAGTACTGCAAATAATCAGTTGATCGTCGAGAAAGGGGTTACCATCTGGGGCATTGCCATCGAGTGAGGCACAGCGATCTTCATCGAAAATGTTAAACCACAGGTTAAACCGACGTAGAACTTCTATAAACCATTGATGTACCAAAGACTCAGGAACGAGAATGATTACCCTCGAAATTCGTCCACTTAACAACAAGCGATGAAGGATTAAGCAAGCTTCAATGGTTTTTCCAAGACCAACCTGATCTGAAAGTAAGACACGAGGAGCATATCGTGAACTCACCTCATGAGCAATGTATAGTTGGTGAGGAATAAGATCGATTCTACCGCCCACAAATCCATTTACAGGAGATAATCTCCGGTTGTAATCGTGTTGTAGTGTCTCTCTGCGTAAGGCAAAGGTTTGTGGAGCATCTACATCACCCATAAAAAGTCTGTCGTCGGCACCATGTCTTGCTGACACATCGCCGAGTTCGGCCTCAGACAATTTTCTGTCTTTCCCGTAATACAGATACAACTCACCCTCTAGTTCAACCTGTTTAATCAGCAATGATTGTTTTTTTGTATCTATGATGATATCGCCGGGTTTAAACACAACTCGACGTAAGGGAGCACTTTCCAATGCATATAGTCGTATTTCATTGGATCTGGGAAAATACAGCTTGACCTTTCCTTTGCTGGTTTCTGTTACAATACCAATACCTAGTTCAGGTTCACCTTTGCTGGTGTATCTTTGATTAGGAAAAAAGCGTTCCATATAACGTTTCAAATTAGATTAAGCCTGAATGAACCTTCACTTTATTTTTTTTCAAAGTTAATGGATAATACTTCTTCCAAAGTTCTACTGCAATTGTGTTTGTACTTACAACAATATTAAATTGAAAACCATTGCTCAATACAGCGGCGTATGCCCCTTCAGGGTTCACACGCCGCCACCTAGTATTGTGTCATTTTTTCGCTACAAAAAGCAAGCCCTCTTTAAAGCCCGGATATGCCGATATGCCCCAATCGTCAAAGGCTTGGTACTTACTGGCGATTTTATTGCCCGATTTGCTGGCCAATAATTTAGCGAAGGTGGTCATGTTTTCATTCACTTCGGGGATGTTGCTGTTGCTGTAAGCCCCGTTCAGGGAGGCCAGGAAGATTTTCCGGTCCTTGAATTTGTCGGCACTTTGCAAGGCCTTGTTGGCCAATGCCGTGAAGAAATCATTGTTTTTATCATACCATTCCTTGCTCGCAGCGATGTAGCCGTTGAACAAGGTCGGTTTGCTCAGCATGGCGTACAAGGTAAAGGAACCCGACAGTGATCTGCCGTGCAATACCCGCTGCCCATTGCAGCGGTACTTTTTTTCGATGGAAGGGATCAAATCTTTTTCCAGATAGGACAGGTATTTGTCGTACACGGCGTTATCCATCTCCCTTTCCAATTTGTCTTCCACGTTGATGCCTACCACGATCATTTCGGGTGTGCCGTTTTCTTTGTGCAGCTTTTGGGTTAACACCGCAATTTCTTCCACCATTTCGTCGGTTACTTGGAGAAAGAACAAGACAGGGTACTTTTGTTGTGATTTAGCATAGCTGTCTGGTAAACGGACCATCTGTTTGACATTTTTTTTCAGAATGGATGATGCGGGATTGCTTGCCACCACCTTGGGGGTTTGGGCCTGGAGGAGTCCCGCTGAGCATAGGCTCAAAAAGAGCAGAAGTGCTAGGTTTTTAGGCATTGTATTCGGTTTTTTATTGGTTATCAAAAATTCTGAAGGAGCAGTCAAGCGAATAAACGTTGAACGTGGCCAGTTTTGATTGTATAGCCTGGTAAATTTAGGTTTATTTAACGGTTCGGCAAGTTATAGCGCAAGTGCTGAGCACATTTTCCTTTAAAACAAAGCATTCATGTCCAGTACATTGTCCACCAGACCCAAACTGTGCTTGTTGTTCAATAAGCCAAAAGTTGTGATCACTACAATGAAAATTTGTTTTTTAGTACCTGTAACGTGACGGAAAATGCTCTTTTTTCGGCGTAAATTATCAGCGTCGGCTTTCGTTAAAACCAACTCATCGTTGTAGAATTTCACTTCGCACAAAGAGATAACATTATCCTGTCGATCGATCAAAAGGTCAATTTGTGCACCTTCGTTTTCGTCGCTTGGTTTTGACAAAAAACTGTATTGATTGGTATGGACACCTGCTATGCCCAAAGCAGCTTTAATGTTATCAATGTGATGAAAACAAATATTCTCAAAAGCATAACCACTCCAGGTTATCCAGGTTTGTGTTTGACTCAATGATTGCCAAGCAATGGTTTCTTTGGCGGGAATGTCCCGGATGAATTTTAGATAAAACAAAGAATAACAATCTGTTAGTCTGAAAAGTGTATCTTTTTTCTTTTTTCCAAAAGGAATGTAGGACGAAATAAAACCCGACTGTTCGAGTTCTTGCAACATCATGGTCAAACCACCGCCATCTAAAATCTTGGTCTTTGCGATAATCTCCATGCGGCTCATGCCTTTCCACGTGGATGAAAGTGCCGAAATAATCGACTCATAACGTTCGGGATTGGCAAATAAGGAACTGTACAGATTGTCAAATTCTGTCCGCAACAAACCATCGGTGTGAAAACATATTTCATCAATATTTTGAATGGCGCTTTTGCCACCCTTAACCTGGTCTAAATAGTGCGGGATACCGCCCATCGTCATATAAAGCAAGAGCAATTGGTAGCGGTCAAAAACGATGTGTTTTTCTAAAAAATAGGCTTCTGTTTCAGCCAATGTGAAAGGTTGCAAGTGAATACGGCAGGTGACCCGGTTGTGCAAACCACCTTTGTCATTGATGATTTTTTGAATCATCCAGGCCGTAGCCGAGCCACAAATCACCACAACGATATTCGTTTTTGCCGCGTAACTGTTCCAAAAATAACTAAAGCCCGTCAAAAAATCGGATTTTCCGCTCGCCATCCACGGCACTTCGTCGATGAAAACAACCTTTCGTTTTTCGGGGCTACCCAAGGATTCAAGATGTGTTTTCAGTTGGTGAAATGCTTCCAACCAATCAATTGGCGGCGGCGGTAATGTCGCTGACTTTTGAGCATCTTTGAGGCTGTATGCAAAGTTTCTCAATTGCTGTTCTTTCGTACCATCCTTCAAACCGGTCAACTCGAAGTCAATTTTTCCTTCAAAAAACGACCCAATCAAATACGTTTTCCCCACCCGTCTTCTGCCAAAAACGGCAACTAACTCTGGCCTTTTAGAAGCATAAACGTTAGCCAAAACCTCCATTTCTTTTTTACGCCCGATCATATTTTTGGTT
>JADYZK010000406.1 GCA_020853175.1 Bacteroidales bacterium | reverse complement strand
GTTTTGGTAGCGGGCAATGCTGTTTTCAAAGCAGACAACCCGATAGAAGAAATTAAAAAATTGAAAAATATTTTACGATAATGTAAAAACCCTATTTTTGCGTAGTTATACACTAATAGAAATCAACGTTATTACACTACAACGACATGTCTTTAGAGGAAACACTCACAATGCCTGTTGATGCATCCATCAATCTAAATGGAAAAGTGTTCATGCTTGTTGAGGACGTAATCTCCAATTATCAGTTGTTATATGCCTATTTCAACAAATCAGGAGTTCAAATCATTCACGTTGACAATGGCCTTGATGCCGTCAATATCATCAAAAACAACATTCCGGTTGATCTAATCATCATGGATATCAGGCTCCCCAAAATGGGTGGATTGGAAGCCACGGCACTTATCAAAAGTATGCGGAGCGACATTCCTATCATCGCCCAAACTGCCTTTGCTATGCAAGCCGATCGCGAAAGGTGCATGAAAGCCGGTTGTGATGAATTTATTGCAAAACCCTTTCGCAAGCACGAACTGATGAAAATACTCAGCAAATTTTTCTAACCATATCTCTTTTTTCACTTTCATGTCATTTCTTTATCTTTCATTGATTGCCGCATTGTAGGCTGCAACTTTTTCTGATTTCTCAAGTCTTTGAGCGGTCGAAAGCGTATATTTGTAAAAATTTAAAGCTTTTACCAATGAACGAAAACTTATTAAGTTTAGAACCCGCCTCAGTTTGGAAATATTTTAGAGAAATTACATTGATTCCCCGCCCTTCAAAAAAGGAAGAAAAAATCATCCAATACCTCATTGATTTTGCTGACCAGCATCAGCTCAAGCATTGCCAAGATGAAGTGGGAAATGTTTTTATTTATAAGAATGCTATGCCCGGCTACGAGCATTTGAAGACAACTGTTTTGCAAAGTCATATTGATATGGTTTGCGAAAAAAACAGCGATAAACAGCACGATTTTGACAATGATCCGATCGAAACAACCATTGTTGACGGCTGGGTAAAGGCAAAAGGAACCACCTTAGGTGCCGATGATGGCATTGGTGTGGCTACCCAACTGGCACTGTTGGTAGCCCAAGACATCCCCCATGGGCCGCTTGAGTGCTTGTTTACTGTGGATGAAGAAACAGGGCTTACAGGAGCTTTCGGCCTCAGCACCGAAGCCTTGCAAGGACGAATTCTCCTGAATCTCGATTCAGAAGACGAAGGCGAGCTTTTTATTGGATGTGCTGGTGGAAAAGATACAGTGATTGAAGTTCCTTTTGAGAAAATAGATGCTCCGGCAGGCTTTGCTTTCTATTCGGTTAAAATCAGTGGTTTGAAAGGTGGCCACTCCGGCGACGATATCCATAAAGGCTTGGGAAATGCCAACAAGCTCTTAAACCGTATTTTATTTGCAGCCGACGAAGATTTTAATATGTATTTGGTTGATTTCTCAGGTGGTAACCTGCGCAATGCGCTTGCCCGTGAGGCAACGGCTTTGGTTTGTGTAGCTCAAGCACACCAAAAATCTTTTGAAAATTTGGTGGGTTTCTGTACCAAAAATATCCGTGCTGAATATGCCATCACCGAGCCACAACTTCAAATTGTTTGCGAGGCCGATACCATACTTCCTGCCAAGGTGATAAGTAAAGAAAGCGGGAATCAACTGTTGAGAAGCTTGTATGCTTGTCCGCACGGCGTGATTGCCTATTCGCAAAGCATCCCCGGTTTCGTGGAAACTTCAACCAATCTTGCTGCCGTGCGAACCAAAGAAGACCATTTTCGTATTACAACAAGTCAGCGCAGTTCGGTGGAATCGGCCAAAGAAGATATTGCCAATATGGTGAAAGCCTGTTTCCAACTGGTGGGGGCAAAAGTTGAGCAAAGCAATGGATACCCGGGTTGGGCGCCAAATCCCGAATCAAAAATCAGAGAAATCACCGTGGCTTCTTATGAGAAATTGTTCAACGAAACCCCTCAGGTGAAGGCCATCCATGCCGGACTTGAATGTGGTCTTATCGGTGATAAATATCCCGAGATGGATATGATTTCTTATGGGCCAACCATCAAAGGAGCACACAGTCCTGATGAAAGAATAGACATTTCAACAGTACAAAAATTCTGGGATCTCACTTTGGATATCCTTAAAAATATCCCCGCAAAATAAAGAATTTATTTTTGTATTAAACACCAAATGCCTTCATTATGAGGGCATTTGGTGTTTAATTGGGACTTCCTCAATTGAGGGTCGCTGTTGTTTCTTACTGAAAATGATAAACAAGTTGAGGACCAAACATTCCTTAGCAAATGCGCGGAAGCTGTTCGCCTGCAAGCATATCCACCATACGATTGCCGCCATAAGTAGTTTGCAGCCAAGCCTTTGAAGGATGCTCGGCTACAATTTCGCCTATAATTGACGCTTCTTTTCCAAGAGGATGGTTTTTAAGTTGGAGAAGCACACCGTCAGCGTAAGAAGCATCCACCACCATCAGCACCTTGCCTTCGTTGGCCACATACAAAGGATCGAAGCCCAGCAGTTCGCAAATTCCCCTAACACTTTCTTTCACCGGAATTTGGTCTTCTATAAGTTTGATGCCGAATTTTTGATCTTCGCACAATTCGGCAACCACGGTGGCTAGCCCTCCTCTTGTGGCATCACGCATGAAATGAACGGCCTCATTGGGTTGCAAGGCTTGAATAAGATGATTCAAGCTGGCACAATCGGAATCAATAGGTGCTTGCAGGTTGAGGGCATTTCGGGCTGCCATCACCGCCATGCCATGGTCGCCCAGACTGCCGTTGATGATCAATTTGTCACCCATTTTGATTTGGTGAATTCCTTTTTCTAAGGCAGGCATTTCATTGATTTGGCCTATTCCGGCAGTATTGATAAACAATTTGTCGCATTTGCCGCGTTCCACAACTTTGGTGTCTCCGGTCACAATGTGAACTCCTGCTTTCTTGGCTTCATCTGCCATACTTTGGACGACCTTTTCGAGGGTTTCAATCAAAAGACCCTCTTCGATAATGAAAGCGGCGCTGATAAATAAAGGTACAGCCCCTGCCACCGACAGGTCGTTTACTGTTCCGGCTACCGCGAGTTTACCAATATCGCCACCCGGAAAGAACAATGGATCAACCACATACGAATCGGTCGTGAAAGCCAATCTGCCGGAAGCCATGGTTAATAGGGCCGCATCACCTTGTTGATTCAAGATAGGATTGTTGAAAGCCTTTACAAAAACTTGGCGTATCAGCTCGTGCGAAAGACTCCCACCGCTGCCATGGCCCAACAAGATATGTGTATTTTTTTTCATTTTTATTGTTTGTTGAAGCGATAAAAAGCAGCACAAGCGCCTTCGTTGGACACCATGCAGGCACCCACGGGATCGGAAGGGGTGCAAGCTTTTCCAAAGAGTTTACAATCTTTAGGCGAAGAAACTCCTTTGAGAATCATGCCACAGAGACATCCTTTATCGGCTCTTGTTGGTTCTACTTCCACTTCGATCATGGCTTCGGCATCGAAGTTTTTGTATTTTTCTCTGATGGCCATGCCGCTTTTGGGCAATACCCCCAATCCGCGCCACCAGTCGTCGCGCAACTCAAACACTTCGTCGAGGAGCTCGAGAGCTTTGGGGTTGCCTTCGGCTTTCACCGTTCGGGTGTATTGGATTTCAACTTTAGCTTCACCGCGTTCATGCTGAAGCACAAGCATATAGATGGATTGCAAAATGTC
>JADYZK010000405.1 GCA_020853175.1 Bacteroidales bacterium | reverse complement strand
TGCTTGGCCTTCCGGCTTTTGCGCCTTATGAAATTATGGGTTCGGAGGCCTTAGCCCAAAACGTTGCACAAGCCGCTTTGCACGCCAATGTGGTAGTGATGGCCAACCACGGCATCTTGGCCATGGGCAACAGCTTACTCGAAGCCTTCGATCGCATCGAAGTGCTCGAAAACTGTGCAAAAATACAGCTCCTGGCAAGCCTTAACGGAACAGCAAACGAATTACAATCTGAACAAATTGAAGCCATCAACAAACTCATACAATAAAAATGACAATTCCTGAAATACGTATTCAAGACACGATCAATTTGCCCGTGCTGGGCATCGGCACCTGGGAGATGGGCGGAAGAAGCACTCCCGATACCTCTGAAGACAAGAAATGGCTTCATGCCCTTGAGTTTGCGCTCCAATCGGGCATCACACATATTGATACGGCTGCCATCTATGGAGGTGGACATGCTGAAAAACTGGTCGGTGAAGCCATCAAACCTTTCAAAAGAAATGAATTGCTGATTACCACCAAGGTGTCGGGCAATCAACTTCAGTTTGAAGATGTTTTGCGTTCGGCCAAAGCCAGCTTAAAACGATTAAACACCGATTATATTGACCTCTTTCTGCTTCACTGGCCCAATGCCTCCGTGCCTTTGAGCCAAACCATGAGCGCCATCAATAAGCTGATGGATGATGCTATCATTCGCCATTTCGGCGTAAGTAATTTTCCGGTTCAATTGATGCAGGAAATCAAATTTTACACCGATGCGCCCATCATCACCAACCAAATTGAATACAATTTGTTTACCCGAAACAGCGGCGCACACAACCAAGCCATGGAAACCGAAATCATTCCCTATTGTCAGAAAAACGGCATCAGTATCACCGCATGGCGACCTATGATGAAAGGCCATGACCATGCCCCAACCCATCCGCTTCTGCTTGCTCTGGCCGAAAAATACGGGAAAACACCTTTTCAGATAGGTCTGAACTGGTTGATCAATAAACCATTGATGCTTGCCATACCAAAAATGAGCAGCGAAGAGCACATCTTGCAAAACATAGAAGCACTCCAGTTTCAAATGGAAGCCGAAGATTTGGAAGCCCTGCAAGCAATTGACACTTCAAAATAAAATATCACTACATCACCAAAATTTCTACATTGATTCTGCTGTATTTCAGCCATAGACTTTAAAATTGAATTTCAGGTGATGTTTTTCCGTTTATCTTTGCATCTACTTGTAAACCAACTATGAACAACTATCAACTTACGGACTGGCTTCCCATCACTAAAAAAGAGACCGATTTACGCGGCTGGGACGAGCTCGATGTGGTACTCATTACCGGCGATGCTTATGTGGATCATCCTGCTTTTGGTGCTGCCGTCATTGGCCGCATTATTGAGCGCGAAGGCTTTAAAATTGCCCTTGTTCCGCAACCCAACTACCAAGACGACCTGCGCGATTTTCGTAAATTTGGCAAGCCACGTCTGTTTTTCGGCGTCACCTCCGGCAATATGGATTCCATGGTGAATCACTACACCGCCAACAAACGCCTGCGTTCCAACGACGCTTATACTCCCGGCGGATTGAGCGGCTTTCGGCCCGACTATGCTACCACCGTTTACAGCAACATTCTCAAGAGTATTTATCCCGATGTGCCCGTGGTCATTGGCGGCGTTGAGGCCTCTTTGCGTCGCGTTACCCATTACGATTATTGGTCGGATCGCCTCAAACCCTGCATCTTGGCCGAAGCCAAAGCCGACATCGGCATCTACGGAATGGGTGAGCTGGCGTTGATTGAATTGCTTCACGCCCTCGATAACGGAAAAACCATCGCCGAATTGACTGACATCAAGCAAACTTTTTATCTGCGAAAAAAAGAAGCCCCTTCAACACCCTCGCCTTGGGGCACCATTCAATTGGCATCGCACGAAAAGTGTTTGGCTGACAAAAAATCCTATGCGGCCAATTTCCGCAATATTGAGCAAGAATCCAATAAAGCACATGCTGCCAGGCTTTTACAAGAGGTAGGCGATGACGTTGTACATATCAACCCCCCTTTTCCAACCTTCACCGAAGAGCAAATTGATGCCTCTTTCGACCTGCCCTTTACCCGAAAGCCACATCCCAAATACGAGAAACGCGGCGACATTCCTGCCTATACCATGATTCGCCATTCGGTGAACATGCACCGCGGATGCTTTGGGGGTTGCAGCTTTTGCACCATCTCGGCGCACCAAGGCAAATTTGTGGCCAGCAGAAGTCAGAAATCTATTCTCAATGAAGTGGATCAAATCACCAAGATGGACGACTTCAAAGGATACATAAGCGATTTGGGAGGCCCGTCGGCCAATATGTATAAGATGAAAGGAAAGCATCAGCCCATTTGCGACAACTGCAAACGACCAAGCTGTGTTTTTCCAAGCATTTGCAGCAACCTTGATACCGATCATCATCCGCTGACCGAGATTTACAAAGCCGTTGACAACCATCCCGCCGTGAAGAAAGCTTTCGTCAGCTCCGGCTTGCGCTACGACCTTTTTCTCAACGATGACAAAGAAATGACCGACAAATTGGGCTATGATGAATACCTGCGGCAACTCGTTACCCGCCATGTGAGCGGACGCCTGAAAGTGGCTCCCGAGCACACTTCCGATCGGGTGCTGAAAGCCATGCGCAAACCTTCCTTCAAGCTTTTTCATCAACTCAAAAAGAAGTTTGAGCAAATCAATGCCGAAACAGGCCTCAAGCAACAACTCATTCCTTACTTCATTTCGAGCCATCCCGAAAGCACTCTCGAAGACATGGCCCAACTGGCCGCCGACACCAAAGAGCTGGGTTTTAAACTCGAACAAGTTCAAGATTTTACCCCCACTCCCATGACCGTTGCCACTGTCATTTACTACTCAGGCTTCGATCCTTACACCCTCAAACCTGTTTTTACAGCTAAAACAAAACCTGAAAAACAAGCACAGCAGACCTTCTTCTTTTGGTACAAAAACGAAAATAAATCGTGGATTCAAAATACCCTTGCAAAACTGCAACGCGACGATTTGGCCATTAAACTGCTTAAAAACGCTGTAAAAACCACTTCATGGAAAAAGCCGACAGAAAAAAAGAACGACAGGAAAACATAAACCTTGCCCTGCAGTCTTTGTCCATTTTTCTTATCAGTTATTATTTGCTCTATTTTATTTCGGGGCTGTCGGTGCTGTATATCGCCTACGATTTAGATATTCCTGCACGTCTTTTTATCAACAAAATGGTTTTCTATCTGCCTGATGACGGTGCCCTTTGGACCTCCGATGCAGTGATCAGTATTTTGATGGCCACTCCCGTCAGCAGCTTCATCACTGGCATTATCGTTCTTTTTATTTTTTTCGTCGTAGCCCGAAAAAACGCTGTGATGCTCAGCTTTTCCTTGTGGTTGTTTTTGCAAGCTTTCAACATGACCTTTGGTTTGTTGAGCGAAAATATCTTATCACAAACAGGGTTGGTACGTGTGGCCAATGTGATGGGTTTAGAGCAAATCATGCTCATTCTTACCGTTGGGGTTTCGTTTTTCTTTCTCATCAAATCGGGGATGTTGGCCGGAAAACTATTTTTTGGACATCTCGAAAACATTGAGTTGATGACCTCCCGTCAAAAAATGATCAAAGCGGTATATTTTTTCATTTTCCCATGGTTAATTGGAAGCAGCATCGTGATTTTGCTTTCGTGGCAAACCGCTGAAAAAAAAGATTTTATTCTTTCGGCATTTATGCTCTTTTTGCTCATTCCTGCCTTGCTCACGCCCTTGCCCCCACAGCGAACGCCGCTGCATTTCTCGCAAAAAATCACCCCCTGGATTTTTCTTTTTGCCATTGTAGTCTCCCTTTTTACCCTGCTCCTTCTGAGGCATGGAATCAGTTTCTCAACCATAACAACCGTAAACTGATTTGATTCCCCACATAAAATGCAACAGATTACTTTTACTCAACACTCAATAATTCAGATTTATGAAAAGAAATTACCCCCCCATCACCAAGTTATTATTGGTTTTGTTGGGAGTTGGCTTGCTGCTTTCTCCCTCCGCCTTCGGACAGAAGAGCAAAAAAAACGATGCTCCCTCCGATACCCTAAAAACTGAACTTCTAAGTGGTTTAAGCTGGCGGAGCATTGGCCCCGCCTTCACTTCGGGACGCATTGCAGCGCTTGCCGTTAACCCCAAAAACCACAGCGAATACTATGTGGGCGTGGCTTCCGGCCACATTTGGAAAACCGTGAACAACGGAACCACCTTTACTCCCATTTTCGACAATTACGGCATTTATAGCATTGGCGCTCTTGCCATTGACGCCAACAACACCAACATTGTGTGGGCCGGAACAGGCGAAAACAACCACCAAAGGGCCTTAGGCTATGGCAATGGAGTTTACAAGTCGGAAGACGGTGGAAAAAGCTGGAAAAATATGGGATTAAAAGAATCTCGACAAATTGGCAAAATCCTTATTGACCCCCGCAATGCCGACGTGGTGTATGTTGCAGCCGAAGGTTCGGTGTGGGCAGCAGGCGACGAACGCGGTTTGTATAAAACCACCGACGGTGGAAAAACCTGGGAAAGGGTGCTTTTCGTGAGCGAAAATACCGGCATCAACCATATTACTATGGACCCCCGAAACCCTGATATCCTCTATGCCACTTCGGAACAAAGACGCCGTCATTTTTATACCAAAATAGGCGGAGGACCAGAGTCAGCGGTGTATAAAACTACCGATGCCGGTAAAAACTGGCAAAAACTCTCCGGCGGATTACCCTCAGGACATGTAGGCGGAATGTGCATCGAAGTTTCTCCCGCTAACCCCGATTACGTTTACCTTATTGCTGAGGCAGCAGATGACAATGGCGGTTTTTTCCGCTCCACTAACAGAGGCGCTTCATGGACAAAAATGAGCAGCTACAACACCAGCGGACAATATTTCAACACCCTTGCTTGCGATCCTTTAGATGCAGACAAGGTATATAATTTAGAAGTCGTTTCAAAAGTGACCACAGATGGCGGAAAAACATGGAACAGTATTGGCCTCAACAAAAGACACGTTGACGACCACTGCATGTGGATTGACCCCAACGACACCCGCCATTTTGCCATTGGCGGTGATGGCGGATTGTACGAAACCTACGACAATGGCGCCAATTACATCTTTAAAAGTAACTTGCCCGTAACACAATTCTATCGCGTAAGCGTTGACAACACCTTGCCTTTTTATTGGGTATATGGCGGAACACAAGACAACAGCAGCATGGGCGGGCCTTCGCAAAACATCAACAGTGGCGGCGTTGCCAGCGACGAATGGATTGTAACCCTCGGCGGCGATGGATTCTGGCAAGCCATTGACGAAGACAACCCCAACATTGTGTATTCAGCTTACCAATATGGTAACATCTATCGCTACGACAAAAAAAGCACCGAATCGGTGAAAATCAAACCCGAACCCCGCAAAGGTGAGCTGCATTACCGTTGGAACTGGGACAGTCCTTTCATTCTCAGTAAACACCAAAAAACAAGACTCTACATGGCCGCCAACAAAGTGTTTCGAAGCAATGACAGGGGCCACAGTTGGGAAGTCATCAGCGATGATATCACCCGCAACGAAGACAGGAACCAGTTCAAAGTGATGGGTAAATACTGGCCGAGCAATGCAGTAGCCAAAGATGTTTCCACCTCACAATGGGGAACATTTGTAGCCTTGGCCGAGTCGCCCCTCAAAGAAGGTTTGCTGTATGCAGGAACCGATGACGGGTTGATTCAAATTACCGAAGACGATGGCAAAACATGGAGAAAAGCTGACAACTTCCCCGGTGTGCCAAAATACGCCTACGTAAGCGACGTTTTCGCTTCACGGTTTGACGAAAATGTGGTTTTTGCCACCTTCAACAACTTAAAAAGCGATGACTTTACGGCTTATGTGCTGAAATCGAGCGATAAAGGTCGCACATGGAACTCCATCGCCTCTAACCTCCCAAAAGAAACCGTTCATACCATTGCACAGGATTTTGTTCAGTCCGATTTGCTTTTCGTAGGCACCGAATTTAGCTTTTTCTTTAGTGTTGACGGCGGTAAGATTTGGACCAAACTCAGC
>JADYZK010000404.1 GCA_020853175.1 Bacteroidales bacterium | reverse complement strand
TATGCCAAGGTGAATCCCACCAAAATGTATTGGGATTGGTCAACAGCCACCCGCAAAAAAGACGGCAAAGGCTACGAGGATTTGGACAGTGCCGGAAACATCACTTACGCCTCCATCAAAGGTGATTTTATTTGGCAAAAGATGGTGAAGCCCGAATACGCTTGGTTCAACGGAACGGCCGACCATCACCTCATCACCGATAAGGTAGATACGACGCAAGCGTTTTTGAAAATCAATACTTTGTTTGGCGAATACCGCGACCGCGACAGCAAAATCATTCCGATGAAAGTGCATCGTGGGAAACAACCTTACGACACCGAAAACCTCACCATTATCCAAACCAAACTTTGGGACAAAGAACAAGGAAAAGGAGCACTTTGGCTTGATTTGGAGTGGGAACGCGCAATACAAGAAGGAATGGATTACGTGGGAATGCCTTACAGCGGGAAACACGGATTTATTTCCACCGAAATGTATATGCCCGTCAACCACATGGTTTCGGTAGCTTCCGAGGCGGTAAGCTGCAAAGAATGTCATGTCCGCGAAAACGGAAGGCTGGCCTCACTGAATGATTTTTATATGCCGGGACGCGACCGCAACGATCTGCTTGATATGGGCGGAAGTATGTTGCTGTTACTCTCATTTTTCGGCATTGCCGTGCATATTGTCATCCGCATTTTGTCAGCCCGTAAACGTAAAGTAGTTCAATAACCCAACCCCGATTGTCATGCAAAAAGATAAAAAAGTATATGTCTATAAAGGATTTGAACGTTTCTGGCACTGGAACCAGGCGTTGCTGATTTTTGTTCTTGCCTTCACCGGTTTCGAGATTCACAGCACCTACTCCTTCTTGGGTTTTGAAACCGCCGTTGACATCCACAACAAAGCCGCATGGGCCTTCATCATTCTGATCATATTTGCCGTTTTTTGGCATTTTACCACCGGCGAATGGAAACAATACATTCCTACCACCAAAAACCTGAAAGCGCAAGCCGAGTTTTATTTGTTCGGCATTTTCCGCAATGCGCCTCATCCCACCCAAAAAACCCTCATCAGCAAACTCAACCCCTTGCAACGTTTGGTTTACTTCGGATTAAAAGTGCTGGTGATTCCGGTGATGGTGCTTTCGGGATTGCTTTATATGTTTTACCGTTATCCGCAAGGCGATCAAATTGAAATGATTAACATTGACAATTTAGAAAACATCGCCCTGCTGCACACCATAGGGGCCTTCGCAGTAATGGCTTTTGTGATTGTACACCTTTACCTGATCACCACCGGACACACCATCACCTCCAACCTCAAGGCGATGATTACCGGATGGGAAGATTTGGATGCTGAAAATGAAACAGAGAACAAAAAAAAGGAGGAAGCCGATGAAACGATTGAAAAATAACACAGCGTTAAACCTAATTAGTCGCTTTGCCGCTATGGCCTCAGTGACCCTGATGGTTGTATTTGCAACGGCTTGCGGAAGTGCCAAACAGAACGACTTGTCTGAAACGCTTCAACAGGATGCCGCGAAAGACCTTGCCTTGTTTTTCAAACAAAACGGAAATTACGTAGCTTCAAACGCCTTTCCGGCAGTGATGAGTGCCGCCGATCTTTACGTGTTGCGCGACAGCAATATCTTGGTGATTGACCTGCGCGATACCGACCAATTTGCCTCAGGCTCCGTGCCGGGTGCGGTCAACCTGCGTCCCGATAAGGTCATTGCCTTTTTCAACAATGACATTGATGCCAATGCTTTTGATCGAATTGTGTTTACAGACAGCCGCGGACAAGTGGCGGCCCATGTTGCAGGCATCATGCGGCTGCTAGGTTTCGACAATGTGTTTTCCGTGCGTTTCGGCATGAGCGGCTGGACCAAAGCCATTGCTGCAGCGGGCTGGGACCTGGCCTTTGGCGACAGCCTCATCAACCACATTTCAAAAAACCCGAGTGCCGAATTGGTGGCAAACCATCCGTTGCCCCAACTGTCAGTGAGCGGAAACACACCTTACGAACGAGTGCTAAGCCGTGCCGATTCTCTTTTGTCAGGAAACACAACCTCCTTTTTGCTCAGCTTTAAAGAGGTAGTTCATCATCCGGAAAAGTATTTTGTCATCAATTATGTATCCGAAGAACAATACTTAGACTATGGCCATCTTGAAGGAGCTGTTCGTTTTACACCGCGCCAACCGCTGGTTTCAGACGACTTTTTGAGCAGTTTACCCACTGATAAAGCCATCGTGGTGTATTGCCACACCGGACATCAATCGGCGCATCTGACGGCTTATCTCAGGATGTTGGGTTACGAAGCTTACTCCATCATTTATGGAGCCAATAGCTTTATGCACAACGCTTTAATTAAAAGCCCCATGCCCAATCATTATTGGTCTGAGGCACAAAGGAATGATTTTCCGGTAACGACCGGTCAAAACACAAACGAACCATCTGCTGCTCCCATCGAAATTAAAGCGGTGAAAGGCGGTTGTTAAAAAAATAGAAGTTATGGAACAAAAACCTAAATCGTATATGAACTCCTACCTGGCAGGCTTCCTGCTGGGATTGGTGTTGTTGGCCTCTTTTTTTATCACCGGAAGGGGTTTGGGTGCCAGTGGTGCAGCCAAAAGTGTTGTAATAGAAACCATAGGAAGCATCTCGCCCGAATATGCTGAGGCGCATCCTTTTTATGCTTCCTTTTTTGCCGAAGGCGATGGACGACCCATGCGTAACTGGCTCGTATTCCTCACCTTTGGGGTTTTGGGTGGTGCATTTTTCTCGGGTTTTATGTCGGGAAGAGCCGGACTCAAAATTGACAAAGGCCCGCGCATCAGCAACACAAGCAGGTTAATTTTTGCTGTTGCCGGCGGTATTTTGTTTGGCCTCGGCTCGCAATTTGGACGCGGCTGCACCAGCGGCGCCGCTTTGAGTGGGATGGCCGTGCTTTCAACAGCTGGCTTTGTGACCATGATGGCAATTTTCGGCACCGGCTTTGTCATCGCTTATTTTTTCAGAAAACTTTGGATCAATTAATACCAAAACACTATGGGACCATTAATTCCACAAGGATTTGTTAACCCCGACTTGAATCTTTTTTTCGCTTTTGTGATCGGATTGGGTTTCGGCTATGTGCTGGAACAAGGCGGGTTCTCTAACTCAAAAAAACTGGCAGGAGTCTTTTACGGCTACGATTTTGTGGTGTTGCGCGTGTTTTTCACCGCTGCAATCACCGCCGCAATTGGTCTTCTGCTGATGAGCTACCTTGGCTTGATTGAATATGATATGTTGTACATCAACCCCACTTTTTTATGGTCGGCTATTGTAGGCGGCGTTATTATGGGGTTTGGATTTATTTTGGGCGGCTATTGCCCGGGCACAAGTATGGTGGGCGCTGTCATTGGTAAGATTGACGCCATGTTTTTTGTCATCGGAATGCTGATCGGTATTTTTATCTTTGGTTCATTCTACGATACCTTTATGCCGCTTTATCATGCTGCCGATCTGGGAAGCCTGATGGTTTATGACAGCCTCGGCATAGGCCGTGATGTTTTTGTGGTAGCCTTAACGCTGATTGCATTGGCAGCCTTCATCATCACCCGCAAAATAGAAAACAACGTGAATGGCATCACTGATGCTCCTAAAGGCCTATTCCATCGTTCCTACACCGCACCTTTTGCTATCCTGCTTGCCTTAGCTTTTTTGGTGCTTTTTCTTCCCGACAGTCCCAGCGGCAAATGGTTTGAGAAAGATGCCAAAGCCCTTTTAGAAGAAGCCGCCGCAGGCAAGCAATACATTTCAACCGAAGAAGTGGCTTACAAACTTTTGCATCCAACAGAAAACGACCTCGTTTTGGTTGATTTGCGTTCGAGCGATGCATACAGCCGCTTCAGTTTACCGGCAGCGGTGAACATTCCGTTGGCCGATATTTTAAAAAACACCTCCAAACAACGCTTGGAAAGCAGCAAAGGAAAGCTTGTTTTGTACTCCTACTCCTCCACCGATGCCGACCAGGCTTGGTTGCTGTTGCGGCGGAACGGATTCGACAATGTGCAGGTGCTTGAAGGAGGCCTCAACGGATTTTTTGCTCATTTCTTCAACGAAAAAGCAGGTGAAACCGAAAAAGATCAAGCCAACCTCTTCAGCGAGCGTTTCAAAACACGTGCCGAAGACGCCTTCAAAACCGGCGAGGCTGCGCAAAAAATCAATGCCAAAGCATCTCCCGTCACCACTATTGTTGACATTGTTCCACCCCCACCCGGAAAAGGCGGTTGTTAACGTTTAAAAAATAAAGAAATGGAAAAGACCAATGATAAAAGGCTCACCAATGCTGCGCTGCTGTTCGTTCTAATGATCGTGGGCGTGATGCTGGCGCAATGGTGGATGGCGCCTTCTTACAGCCTCACCAACGAGCAAGTGCTCGAAAAAATTGACCAAGAAGCTACCTTAGTACTTCCCTACCAACTACTTAGTCTCAATGAAGCACAAGCTCGCGAAACCACGGCTCTCTTTTTAATGGAAGAAAGCCAGCTTTCCACACCGGCTTTCAAGCAGCTGTTGTTTGTGCCTTTCGGAGAAATTCTTAGCGACAAAAAACTGTCGAAACTCAACAAAAATGAGCCCATCCTTATTTTTGGAAAAACCGAAACACAAGCCATGATGGCGCTACAGTTGTTGGTTTCAAAAGGATATACGCAGTTGAGGGCCGTAGCCAACGACCTCGACGTAAACCAACAGCTTTTGACCCACGGTTTTGACCCCGCAACGGCCCAAACCAAAACAGAAAAGGCCGCCTTTGATTATGGCCGATTCTTTAAAACCTCAGGCGGGGTCAACAAAGCCGCCGGACCGGCAGCTAAAATTCCGGCCGCGGTAGAAGTGGTGAAAACAGCCGGCGGTTGCTCTTAAATTAATCGCTCTTTTTCAAACTTCTAATGGCATTAGAGCGGAATCCATAAGGTTCCGCTTTTTTTTATTTCAGGTGTTCGTTTTTAATCAAAAATGATCGCCAGCGCACACTTTTGGTGTATAGCGATAAAGTTTTCTTTTCTTAATTAGTTCATAAATAAACGCTTACATTTTTCGGCACAGTGTATGATTTCTTTGGTCAGTTATTTTACAAAAATACATCTGATGATTCAACTATCGCAAATACACAAAAGCTATCAAATGGGGCACAACAGTTTGCATGTGCTCAAAGGAATTGACCTGACAGTTGAAAAAGGAGAAATGGTTTCTATTATGGGATCATCGGGCTCGGGAAAATCAACCCTGCTGAACATCATTGGCCTGCTCGACAATCACGACAGTGGACACTATCAGCTCGATGGCATCACCATTAAAGAGATGAACGAAACCAAAGCAGCCCAGTTGCGCAACAAGTTTTTGGGTTTTGTGTTTCAGTCGTTCAACCTCATCAGCTTTAAAAACGCCATGGAAAACGTGGCTCTTCCGCTGTATTACCAAGGCGTTCCGCGGCGCAAACGCAACAAAACAGCCATGGAATATCTCGAACGCGTGGGGCTCACCGATTGGGCTTCACACCTTCCAAATGAGCTTTCGGGCGGACAAAAACAACGCTTGGCCATTGCACGCGCACTCATTTCGCAACCTAAAGTTATTCTTGCCGACGAGCCTACGGGAGCCCTCGACAGCGCCACCTCCAACGAAGTAATGGGTCTCTTTAAAGAAATCAACCAAAGTGGCATCACTATCCTCATCGTGACCCACGAAAACGATATCGCACATCAAACCCAGCGCATCATTCGGCTGCACGACGGATTGATAGGTACAGATGTAAAAAACGGCTTTCACACGACCGACAAACCTGCGTTGGCTGTAGCTTTATAAACAATTTCAAAAACCACTGTTCCATGTTTGACCTCGACAAATGGCAGGAAATTTTCAGTACAATAGAGAAGAACAAACTCCGTACTTTTCTCACCGGTTTTTCGGTGGCCTGGGGCATTTTTATGCTCATCATTTTGCAAGGTTCAGGCATCGGATTGCAAAATGGCATCTCCAATGAATTTCGTTCGTCGGCCACCAACGCCATTTGGATGTGGAACGGACAAACCAGTAAGCCCCATGCCGGAATGCAGCCCGGACGCAGCATACAAATGACAAATGAAGATTATGAGTACCTATCGAAAACCGTTTCAGGCGTTGAATTGATTTCTTCGCGCTACCAAATCTGGTCGGGAAACACCGTTTCTTACAAAAACGAATTTGGTTCTTACAGCATTCGCGGCATACATCCCGACTATGGAACAGTTGAAAAATTGACTGTCGTTGAAGGCCGTTTTATCAATGACAAAGACCAAAACGAAGTACGCAAATCGGTGGTCATCAGCACCAAAGTGAAAGAGGCTTTGTTTAAAAACGGAGAGTCCGCTTTGGGAAAATACATCCACGTAAATGGTATTCCTTTTCAGGTTATAGGTGTATTTAATGACGACGACGGGCGCGATGACAATATGCAATTGGTATATGTTCCGTTGAGCGCGGCGCAAAGGGTTTTTGGTGCCGGACGCAATGTTCAAGGCATTGTAGTGACGGTGGGCGATGCCAACGAGGAAGAAGCCAAAAGGATTGAAAACGACATCAAATCCAAGTTGGCCGCTCGTCATCATTTTGATGTCAGCGATGAGCGGGCCATGTTTTTTTGGAATAGCGTAGAAGAGTTTCAAAAGTTTAAAAAGCTATTTGCTTCCATTAGCATGTTTATTTGGGTTATTGGCATTGGCACCATCATTGCCGGCGTGGTGGGCGTTAGCAACATTATGATGATTGTGGTGAAAGACCGCACCAAAGAAATCGGCATCCGCAAAGCGATGGGTGCTACACCGGGCAGCATCGTGAGCTTGATCATGCAAGAAGCCATCCTTATCACTGGCTTTGCGGGATATATTGGCTTGGTGTTGGGCGTAGGATTGCTCGAACTCATCTCAAAAAACATTGATACGCCCTTCTTCAGACAGCCAGAAGTGAATATACAAATTGCCGTGGGTGCCACTATTTTATTGATCGTGGCCGGAGCCTTGGCCGGATTTATTCCTGCACGTCGGGCAGCTTCTATCCGACCCATTGAAGCGCTGCGCGATGAATAAAAAAAATCAAAACACACAAAAGTTGAACCCTTAACCTAAAAATAAAATGTTTGATCGTGATCGTTGGCAGGAAATATGGAGCAGTCTCACAAAAAACAAGCTGAGAACGACCCTCACCGCTTTTGGTGTTTTTTGGGGTATTTTCATGCTGATGGTGATGCTGGGATCGGGCAGTGGCCTCAAAAATGGCGTAATGAACGGCATGGGCGATTTTGCCACCAACAGCGTTTTTATGTGGTCGCGTTCCACCACTGTGCCTTACAAAGGACTGCCGCGCAACCGTTATTATAACTTCAAAAACGGTGATGTCCAAGTGCTCAAGGACAACATCGAAGAGCTTGAGCTTCTTTCGCCTCGCCTCGAAGGCAACAATCGCCGCACAGGCAATAACGTAGTGCGCAACGAAAAAGCCGGTGCCTTTAGCCTATTTGGCGATTATCCCGAATGGAACCTCATTGATCCGGCAAACATCGTGCAAGGTCGTTTCATCAACGCCACCGACATCGAACAAAAAAGAAAAGTGGCGGTAATCGGAAAAAGAGTGCTCGAAATTCTCTTTGAAAAAGATGAAGACCCTTTGGGAAAATACATCCGCATCAACGGCATTTACTTTCAAGTGGTTGGTGTTTTTACGCCTAAAAATGCCAACATCAATTTTGGTGGCGACAAGGAGCAAAGCATCCACATGCCCTTTACCACCATGCAACAAGCCTTTAACTTTGGTGATGTCGTGGGTTGGTTCGCCATGACTTCTAAACCCGGAGTGGAAGTGAGCGTTGTTGAACAAAAAGCAATGAAAATATTAAAAGAACGCCACAAAGTGGCTCCCGAAGACGACCGTGCCATCGGTTTTTTTAACCTTGCGAAGGAGTTTAAGCAAATGACAGGATTGTTTAGCGGCATCAGTGCTTTAATTTGGGTGGTGGGCATCGGCACTTTGCTGGCCGGAGTCATCGGCATCAGCAACATCATGCTGGTGATTGTGAAAGAAAGAACCAAAGAAATTGGAATCATGAGGGCT
>JADYZK010000403.1 GCA_020853175.1 Bacteroidales bacterium | reverse complement strand
CCATCCTCGAATCGGTGAAAAAAACCTCAAGGGTCTTGGTTTTGCACGAAGATAAAGTGTTTGGCGGATTTGGTGGCGAGCTGGCAAGTTTGATTGCTGACGAAGCTTTCCAATACCTTGATGCTCCAGTCAAACGTGTGGGTTCAACTTTTACCCCCGTGGGTTTTAACCGCATACTTGAAGCAGCCATTTTGCCCAATGCCGATAAAGTGTACAAAGCTGCTATGGAGGTGCTTGAGTTCTAATAAACGAATCATTTTGATAAAAATACCTGTGTAGGACGGAAGCTAATATTGATAAAGGTTTCCAACTTATACAGGTATTTTCTTATCTATCAGTTGGTTAACAAAGATTAACATAATGCCAAAAACGAAAAAGTATCCCTACAACGTTTTATCGCTACTTTTGAATGTTTTACAATTTTAAACCCATTGCATGAAACCTGCTACTTTAAAAAGCACATTGGTGGTGCTGCTCACCATTTTATTACATAATCTTGTTGTTGCTCAAGCAATTACTAAATCCGACCCCAAAGAAACAAGTCAAAAGTTTGCAGCTACCCTTTTTTATATAGAAAATTTTTATGTGGACACTACCCAACCGGCCAAACTGGTTGAAGCCGCCATTGTGAGCATGCTCAAAGAGCTTGATCCTCATTCGGCCTACATCTCAAAGGAGGAGTTAGATGCCGCCAATGAACCTTTGGAAGGCAGTTTCGAAGGAATCGGCGTCACTTTTCAACTGAGCAAAGACACCATTTTGGTGGTTTCACCCGTTCCGGGCGGACCTTCGGAAAAACTGGGAATACAATCGGGCGACAAAATCATCAAAATCAATGGCGAAGAAGCTTTTGGTTCCAAGGTGAACAACAAATGGGTAATGGATCGCCTGCGCGGAAAAAAAGGCAGCATTGTGAATGTGGATATCTTTCGAAGTGGACGCAGCGGTTTGATTGCCTTTGCCATAGAGCGAGATAAAATTCCAATCAACAGCATTGATGCCACTTTTATGTTGCCCGGTAAAACCGGCTACATCAAGTTGAATCGTTTTTCGAAAACTTCTATGGAGGAGTTTTATACTTCTATGGAGCAATTGAAAAAGGACGGAATGCTGAACCTTATCCTCGATCTTAGAGGAAACTCCGGAGGATTTCTCAATACCGCAGTTGAACTTTCAGATGAGTTTTTAGATGCCGACAAAATGATTGTTTACACCGAAGGCATCAACAGTCCAAGACAGGAATTTAAATCATCTTCAAAAGGCATTTTTGAAAAAGGAAAGCTGATTGTGCTTATTAACGAAGGCTCGGCATCGGCGAGCGAAATTGTTTCGGGTGCTGTGCAGGATTGGGATCGCGGATTGGTAATCGGTCGCCGTTCGTTTGGAAAAGGCTTGGTGCAACGGCCTTTCAACCTTCCCGATGGAAGCATTATCAGGCTTACCAACGCACGCTACTACACCCCAACCGGACGAAGCATCCAACGGCCTTATGCCGAAGGGGTTGAAAAATATTATAAAGATTTGTACGAACGTCATGAAAGGGGTGAGTTTGTTCATGCCGACAGCATCCATTTTCCTGATTCGTTGAAATACATCACTCCAGGCAAACGTGTTGTTTATGGCGGTGGCGGCATCATGCCTGACGTTTTTGTGGCTTGGGATTCGACTGAATTTACCGATTACTATTCCAACCTGATCCGAAAGGGAGTATTCAACAAATTTACGCTCGAATTTGCCAACGGAAATCGCACCAAGCTGATGAAAACTTACCCCAAAGCGGCTGATTTTAAAACCAATTTTGAAGTTGATGAACAGCTTATGAACGATTTTAAGGCTTTGGCCGCTAAGGAAGAAGTTGAATGGAACGAAACGGAATACCAACGCTCGGAAGCCTTGATCCGTTATCAGATTAAAGCTTTGATTGCACGCAACTTATGGGATATGAATGCCTATTATGAAATCGTTTCCGATTATGACGAAACCTTGCTGAGGGCTTTACAAATTTTGAATAAAGAGAACATTTTCTCCTACCTGAAAGCCAACAACTAATAATCCAGAAAACGGGGCGAGAGGTAAGTCTGACGTGGGGGCTCGATACGCAGCACCAACATCACTTCGTGGCTGCCGCTGTTGAAATTCGACAAACGGTTGATACCGAAATCGTAACTGTAGCTGACGTCGAGATTTTCCATCACTTTGATGCCTGCCTTCATGATCAGTGCATCCAAATGCCGCCAACCCAAGCCAAATTGCAAATCGCCAAAATAGGCTTGTGCATCCAGTTGAAAATAACCCACTTTGCCTTGCTGGTGAAACGAAGCTCCTGTTCTTAAGCTGTAACGGTCTAAAATCGGAAAGCTATAAGTTCCATACAGATGATGATGCAGTGGCACGCGCGAAAGCGAAGGGTCGCGGTTGATGTTGGTCAAGTGGTTGGCAGCATAACCCATCGTAAACACCGGAGTAGTGAAATGCACACCAAACTCAAAATCTGGTCTGAAATAGTTTTCGTCAGGACGTTGCAGCGGCTCATCATCTTGTAAATAGGAAAGCTGCGAATATAAAATCTGTCGCTGATTCAACCCGGCACCAATGCCAAAATTCAGCTGAGCTTTTTCGTTAAAATGCACTTTATAGCTGTAGGCAAGAATGAGGTTTCGGGTCACTTCTTTGCCAGTGGTTTGAGATATGATATTCAATTTCAGTCCCATAGAATGAAGATCGAAAAAGTAACCCAAACCAAATTGCGTTGCTTTCGGGGCATCGGGAAAACCAACCCATTGCTGGCGGTTCATCAGTGAGGCATTGATCATTCCATTGTTTTCAATCATTGCCGGATTGTACACTTCGATGCTTCTCATGCTGTTGCTGAAGAGCAGGTCGGATTGTGCTTTTACAGGGTTATATGCGAAAAGCAGCAAAGCAAGAATTCCTATGATTTTAATTAATCTCATGGTTTAAATTCTTTGGCTTGTTGCAATGTAACACGCTGCTGATCAATGTATGGAACAATGAAACTATCCGGAAAACCGGCGGATCGTATCAAGCTTCGTAAAACTTCGGCTTCCCTCAGACTACCTCGATTGCCTGCCTCGTAGCGGTATGCGGCACCCACTTCGCTAATGTAGAAAACAAGTTGGGGGATGGCGTTTTTTAAGGCTGCAAAATACACCTCAGGATCATATTTTTTTGAGGATACCAACATCTGCACGCGGTATTGAAGGCGTTGATTGTTGGTCTTTTCAGCCTCTACCGTCTGTGGTTTGACGGCGCTCGATACAAGTGTTTGGCCGGAGTTATAGTTCACCACTTGGAAAGTCGTTCGGCGGTTGGCTTGGTGTTGCTCTTCGCTGACGGCATTTTTGAAGATAGGATTCGTTTTACCAAAACCTTTGGCTACTAAGCGTGTTGGCTCGATGCCGCCTGCAATAAGGTAATTGACGACCGACTGCGCGCGTGCCTGAGAGAGTTTATTGTTGTAAGGATTGGTGCCGCGCTCATCGGTATGAGAAGAAATTTGAACGTTAACGCCCGGTGTTTCCCTGAGCATGGACGTCAGTTTTTGTAGTTCTGTCACTGAGCTTTCCCTCAAAGTAGCTTTGTCAAAATCATAGTAAATGTTGTTGAGCGTTATTTCTTTCTTTTCCGAAATTTTTGTCAGCTCAAAATCGAAATCATAGCCATTTGATTTTTCTAAAATCATGTCTCGAGTAGGTTCAAGAACACGCAGCACGCGCGATTCGCTGAAATAGCCTTCGCCACTCACTTTCACGGTGTAAATGCGCTCCGGCTGTAGGGTGTCGAAGCTATAAACGCCATCTTGGCCTGTTTTTGTGGATTGAAAATAGCCTTTCGGTCCGCTAAGGCTAACGGTTTCGCCTTCCATTGCAAGCTGGGTGTCGCGGTCAGTCACTTTTCCTTTTATCTGAATGGCAAAACCTCGCGGCTGCAAAACAATCCATTCAATGGAAGAATTGGTGGGCTGTTGCGGGGTTTTTATTTGTTTTTGTGCAGGATGATAATCGGGATGAGTGGCCAAAACCGTTCCATTGGAATAATCGGGAACAGAAAAGAAAAATGCTCCGTTTTCGGTGGTGATGTAATTCCATTCGTGGTTTTCGGTATCGTTCCACTTTACAAAAGCACCTTCAAGAGGCGCTGAGTCGGGATTGATCACCATGCCGCTCACCAGCCTTCGAAGCGGATAATCGTCAAAAAAGTACAAATCGTCGCCGGTGGAAGTGTTTCTGTTTGAGGTGAGTATGCCTTTGGTGGAGTTTTTGCGCAGGCTCAGCGAAAAATCATCAGCAGAGGAATTGTAGGGAGGAAGAAGCAGTTGAAGGCGTTCAAAGCCGGTGCCTTTGTTTCTTGCCGTGTAAAGGTCGAGGCCGCCGTAGCCAATGTTGTGGCCTGTAGATGAAAAAATCAGGATACTGTCGCCGATGGCAGTTGGAAACACTTCATCGAAAGCGGTATTTACTTCTGTTCCGGCATTAATAGGCAAGCCCCAACTTCCATCGGCTTTCAGGGTAATGCTGTAGATGTCATTTCCGCCATACCCGTCCGGAAGGGTGGCACTGAAATACATCACCTTCCCGTCTTCGCGCAGGAAAGGATGTCCGTAATGGTATTTTTTTTGCACAAAGGTGGGTCTAACAGGGCATGAAAAATGAAAAGTGCCGGCATCAAAGTCGGTTTGTAAGATGGTACATTTCTGCTTTCTGTTGTTGCATTTTGTGAAGTACAGCCTGTTTTTTTGGGGATCGAAAGAAACCACGCCAATGTTTTTGTTGTTGTCAATGGGCAGTGGAATGGCAGGGCCAAAATCACCATAAAGGTTTTCTATGGAGAGGTACAAAGATGAAAAATCTTCGGAGGTACGTCCGTCTTTGAAGAGTGTCTTTTCCTTTGAACGTGAGGAGGAGAGGATAAGGTCATTGTTGAACCATCCGGCGGCATAGTCGCTGGAGGCGGTGTTCAATGCGTTGGCCGGAAAAAGCTTGGGATAGGAAAGCATTTTGCTGTTCTCAAAGCTGTCAATCAGCAATAGGATCCGTTTGCCTTCGGAAGAAGACGGCTCAACTTCAAGTACTTTTTCGATAGAGGCTTTGGCTGCGGTGAGGTTGCCATTGCGGAGGTAGGCATCGGCCTGAGCCAGCAACCAATCGGGCTTGGCGTTGCTGTTGCCAATGGCATCGGCATACCATTGCAGGGCGGGTTCAAAAAGGTTCATACGATGAAAGGAGCTTCCAACACGAAAGGCGAGTTCCTTTTTTGTTTCTGCATCATCGGTTTGGCTGAATGCCTTTTGCCACAGCTGCGAAGCCTTTACAAAATTATGGGCTGCATATTGTTTTTCGGCTTGTCTGTACAACGACTTTTGGCCTTGAAGCATCAAGCTAAGTTGCAAGAAAAAGATAATGAACAGAATATGTTTTACTTTTCTCATCTTACTATAATGGTTACTGATCCTTTTTCGGTGCGCACTAAAACGCCATTGATGTCCATGATTTCTATCAGATAATAATAAGTTCCGGGGGTTACGATGCTGCCTTTGAAAGTGCCATCCCAACCTTCGTTGCCCGAAAACAGCTCAACACCCCAACGGTTGTAAACTTTTATGAAGCTTCCTTTCAAAAACCGATCGTTGATGTTGTCGCCATTGGGAGAAAAAGCATTGATTTGAATTTCGCCTGCATTGGCATTTAAAGTGACTTCTTGTGTGCTGATACAACCCAAATCGTTAGTTGCTTCCACGATAATAGTAGGGCTTGGCAATGAGGTTGTGCCGTAAAAATAAGATGGAAATTGCGAGCTGAAGAGCAGATTTCCGGAAGAGTAAAAACGATACTCGGGATAAATGGCGGCACCATTCACAAGGATGGTTTGGTTCAATTGATCGTCAAACAAAGTAAAAGTAGGCGATAGAAGCACTTCAACGGTAAAATCACTATCTTTTTCACACCCAAAGCTATTCGATCCCCACAGGGTGTAAGTGGTTGTTTCGGTGGGTGCAATTTGAATTTGATTGGCAGTGATGGGCGGATTCAGCATCCACAAATAAGTATCAGCACCTGAGGCGGTTAAAACAACGGTATCGCCTTCGCAGATTGAATTGTTGCCCGAAATCGTGACTTCAGGTAATGGATAAATAAGCAGATTCGCACTGCCATTCATGATGGCCGAACATTCGGAAGCTGTTTGTTGCGCATCTACGGTATAAACTCCTGACACAGAAGGAGCTGTGATGTTGATGGGCAAACCGGTTCCGGAGAATGAGCCTGCCAGTTCGTTTCCATTGAGGAAAAGTAAATACTCAGTGCCGATGACTGAACCTGAAAGCAGCAATCCGTTCGCCGCATCGTCTGGGCAGAAAGCGCCGCCACCAACAAGATTAAACTGTTGTGGGATAGGTTGTTGTGTTACCTGTACGCTACCGTTCATTCCGTTAGAGCATCCCGATAAGTTTGTTGCCACGATGGTGTAATTTCCATTGGCTGAGGTTTGATTGAACGAAAGTGGGCTGCCATTTCCGGGAAACAATTCACCGGTTGTGATGCCGTTTCTGAAGAGGGCATAATTGACATTTACTTGACTGCCCGAAAGCGTTACAGTGGGTGGCGTTGCATTGCTGCACCAAAAACCGCCTCCTGAAATGTTGAAGGTTTGCGGACTTGCCAGCACGGTGACCAATATTGAATCAGCAACGGTGCTGATGCCATCACTCACAGTAACCTTAACCTTTGAGTTTTGACTCGGTGTAAAGCTAAAATGAGGCTCCGAACCTGTGACGGATGCCGGACTTGTTGTCCATTGCCAAGTGTAATTTCCGCTTCCGCCCGATGGCAAAGCGGTAAACGCAACTTCATCGCCCGGACAAACGGCAGTTTCTGTCGCGCTGAGCGTTACACTCAATGCACTGCCATTTACATATACAATGGTCTGATCTTGAGCACTACAGCTTGAAACAACATCTGTGGCTGTAACAGTGAACACGCGACTAAAAAACAAGTTGGTGGTTTGAGGTTGTGCGCTTGTTGGATTAAGCAGTAGTTCAGCCGGTTGCCACGAATAGGCATAGTTTCCCGATCCATTGGAAACCGAGCTTTCTAACAAGGCTGAGTTGCCATGGGCAATCGTCTGATCAGGTCCGGCAACAACCAACGGAGGTGTAAATATTTGAATGACTGCTGATCCCTGCATTTGTGTTTCGCAGGGCAAAATCTCTTTTCGCGCCATAACTGTATAAACACCGGCTTGACTGAAATTACCAAAATCAACCGCATCTCCTTGTCCAATAATGGTGATAACGGCCTGGCTATAGTTTCTATATAAGGTGTAAATCACTCCTGTTTCTGATTGTGAAAGCCCTATGGTGATGCCGATATTGTTGTTGCATGTTGAGCCTCCTCCCGTTACTTCAAAAATTTCGGGTAATGCAAGGGCTTCAACAAAAACAGAGTCGGAAACAAGAGCATCTCCATCAGTCAACGTTGCAAAAAGAAACTGTGAAGACAAAACAGTATAGGACAAATTTTGGTTTTCACCCAAAACAGTGCCTGCTGCATCAGCCCATTGGTAGGTGTAATTTCCTGTTCCTCCACCTGGTAATATGCTTAAATTAATGCTGTTACCCATACAAGCTATGGCTTGTTCGGGGATGATTTGAATGTTCAGTGCTTGGCCTGTTACCATCACCAAAGTGGTATCAACTTTGCTTACACAACCCGATTGCTGATCGGCACCGTAAAAGAGGAACGATGTGCTTTGTGTTAATGGAAGCGTTAAAGTGGAAAGTAGATTTGGTTGTTCTACCAAATAGGATGGATTCCATTGGTAGATGTAAAAGCTGCTGCCACCCGTAACGAAGCCTTCCAAACCGGCTTTTTCACCTGATGTAATGGTGACGTCGGGACCTCCATAAGCTACAGGACGTTGGAATTGCGTTACTTGCGCAGTACCATTCATGTTGGTAACACAGTTAGAGCTTGTATTTTGTCCTTGAATGGTATAGTTGCCCGAATTGCTAATGTTTTCAAAAGAAATTGCTTGTCCGTTGCCCGATAAGACGGAGCCGGTGGGGTTACCATTGCGATTTAACAGATAATCAACGCCCAATTGCGAGCCACTGAGCATCACCTCAGTGCCCAAGCTTTCACTACAAACCGATCCGCCACCTGAAACGGTAAACGGCTGGGCAGAAGGCTTTACGTTGATTTGAATGGATTTTGAAGTACTGCTCAGTCCATCGCTCACCGCCACAGTATAAACAGTTGACAGCAATGGACTTACAACAGGATCAAATACCGAAGACAGAAAACCTGCCGGAACAGAACTCCAAGCGTATGAAACAGGGCCTTGCCCGCCGGAAGTCAAAGCGAAAAGCCTGACGCTGTCTCCAGGACAAACCAAAGTTTGTTCTGCAACAATTTCAACACTTAAAGTGCTATTCGATACAATTACATACAACTGTTTGCTTTTTTGGCAACCGGTGAGTTCATCCGTAAGGGTAATTTCGAATGTTTGGTTGCTTTCGAGAGGAACGGTTGCGCTAATGGCAGCGTTGGGGTTCAAAACCAATGCAGCAGGTTCCCACTGATACGAATAATTACCTGATCCTCCACTTGCATAAACCGATAAATTGGCTGCCATACCTGCTTGTAGGTATTGAAATTCAGAAAGATCTGCAACAAGAGGCACAGTAGCGTGCACTTGAACGGTTTCATTCATCATGACGCCGCAAGATGAAAGAAGGTTTTTGGCCCGGACAGTATAATCTCCCGGCTGAACGATTTGTCCGAAAACCATAGCATTGCCGGTGCCATAGTGTATGGCAACCACTTGGTCGTTGTTGAGGATGAGACTGTATTCAAAGTCCAATTGTGTTCCTGATATTTCTATACTCAGACCTTCCGAGTCTTCGCAAAGATATCCGCCACCGCTGATGTTGAACAATTGTGGCAAAGGGTGTAAAATGATTTCAATGGTTTTGTTGGCAAAAGATAAACCATCGGTGAGGGTAAGGCTGTAACTTCCGCCAACCAATGCGGGGGTGCTGAGCACGGCATTTGTGCCAATTACAACTCCGGAAGGATTTTTCCATTCATAGGTATAATTTCCCGATCCTCCTTGCGGCAAGGCAGTTAGCACCAATGTTTCCCCTGTGCAGAAAACAATGTTATTGGATAAAATTTCCACTGAAAGTGCCGCACCCGTAACCACAACCATAGTGGTGTCGCGGTTGCTGAAACATCCGCTTTGCACATCTTTTGCCTGAACGGTGAAAACGGTAGAATTGCTGAGTGGAATCGTTGTAGTTGAGGCAGATGTAGGGGCTGTCAAAAAGGAGGTCGGTTGCCATTGATAGGTATAACTTCCTGATCCACCCGCAGTTTGCGACGAAAGTGTTGCGCTCGAACCACCAGCTATTACTTGATCGGGAGAGCTTACAATTACCGGTGGTATGTTGAATGTAACTGAAGCCTCACCCGCCATCAAACGGCCACACTGCGAAGCTGAAGTTGCCATCACCGTAAACAAGCCTTCTTGTTGAACGGCATTGAAAATGAGCGGACTTCCTGTGCCGTTGAGGTGGGTTGAGGTGGCAATGTTGTTGCGAAACAAAGTGTAAGTTACATTTGTTTCGGAACCACTCAACTGCAATGAAACAGGAGTGTTTTGACAAAAACTACCCCCTCCACTGAGCGTGAAAAGGGCAGGTTGATTTTTGGTGTCCACAAAAACCGATTGACTTACCGATTGCATACCATCGTGAACAGTAACAGTGTATGTGGTTGGCACTGCGGGTGAAAAGATCGGATTTGGAAGTGTTGATGTTGCTCCTGCAGGTTGCGATTGCCACGAGTAGGTGTAATTCCCGTTGCCACCACTCACTAGGGCCAATAGTTGAACATCGCTGCCCGGACAAACAAGGTTTGAGCTGGCAATCACTTCCACTGAAATGGGCGCTCCGGTTACAAACACAGTTACATAATCAACCGAAGGTTGACAACCGCCACCTTGTCCGGTTGCCGTAAGTTTGAAAAGGGTGGTCGCCTGTAACCCAACGGTGGTGGGCTGTATAGCTTGTGGATTGAGGAGTTTGTCGGCAGGCGACCAGCTGAAAGTATAATTGGATTGCTGGGCCACAATACTTCCTTCCAAAACCGTTTGTCCTCCGGCAATCACATATTTATCGGGGCCTGCATCGGCAATCACTTGTCCATTGTTGCTGATCACAGCTGTGCCTTCCATGAAGCGTTCACAGGAATTGTTGATCTTTTTCGCCGTCACAGTATAGCTTCCTGATGCATCAAAAAGTCCAAATGCAAGCGCATTTCCTGTACCTACAAGGTTTGCTATATTGCTGCTTTCATACATCAAAGCATAAACAGTTCCGGGTTGTGAACCTGATAAGCCAATGGGCAATTTATTTCCTGGACTGCAAATATTACCTCCACCTGTTATTTGGAACATCTCGGGAAGAGCTAAAACATTGATGGTAATTGATTTAGAAATTGTTTGAAAACCATCGTTCACACTTAAAGTATAAGTGGTGTTTACAGTAGGTGAAACGCTTACTTGGGCCGTATTTCCGAAAAAACCTTCCGGAGTGGAGGTCCAATAAAAGGAATAGCTGCCGGTTCCCCCTGTAATTAATGCATTCAAATAGATGGAAGACCCTGAACAGATGGAAGTTGACGAACTTTCAATTTGAAGACTCAAAGCACTTCCCGAAACAAAAACCGTTTTAACATCGGCATCGCTTACACATCCACTTTGTGTATCCGTTGCCACAAAGCTGAAGTTGGTTGTGGCTGTCAAAGGAACGCTGTTGGTTTGAAAAACATTCGAATCTAATACCAGAGCAGCAGGCGTCCATTTTCCAGTATAAGTACCTGATCCTGATGTTACTGTTGACGAGAGGAGGGTGGAAGCATTGAAAGCAATGGTAACATCGGTTCCTGCATCAACAATGGGTTTGGGGAGGGGCGTAACAACAACCTGTCCGGTCATTGCTGCCGAACACAAATTGAAAGGACTAAAAGCGTCTATTTGATAGATGCCCGCTTGCGACTGCTGTCCAAAGCTGATGGGATCGCCCGTGCCTTGTCTTACTTCTGTTGTTACCGTGCCATTACGCAATAAACTGTAAAAAACCGTTGGTTCTGAATCCGTAAGTTTAACCTCAGGACCTGCATTGCCACTGCAAAAAGTTCCGCCTCCGGTAACTTGATATGACAATGGTTTTGGCCTGACGGTGATTTTAACCGAATCAGTGGCAGTGAGGAAACCGTCAGTAACCACTACTTTGTAGGTGGTGGTTTGCTGGGGATTGACTTTCGGATTGAAAACGGCAGAACTTAATCCCACCGGGGTGGATTGCCATTGGTAGGTGTAGCTCCCCGAACCTCCGCTGGCAAGCGCAATAAGCTGAACTTCTTCCAACGGACAAACAGTATAGCTCGATGAAGTCACATCTACCTGAAGCAAAGGTGCTCCCGATACAAAAACTACTGTTTGCGCACTGTTGCTCACACATCCCGAAACGGCGTCAGTAACACTGAGGTGAAACTGTTGCGTGGCATTGAGCGGAATTGTTGATGCGCTGGCGGCATTAGGATTGATAAGAAAAGCTGCCGGCGACCAAGAATATTGATAATTGCCCGATCCGCCTGTGGCAGCGCCAAGAAGAACAGCAGAGCCTCCACTTGGGATAATTTGTTCAGGACCGGCGCTGGCAGTTGGTTTTTGATTGACTTGAATAACTGCCGATCCAGACATGCTGACCGTGCAACTGTTGGTGGTGCTTGATGCCGAAACAGTATATTCTCCCGCACTGGTAAAACTGCCAAAATCCAACATTGTCCCTGTTCCCTGCTTTGAAAGCATATTTTGTCCATCCTTAAAAAGCGTGTATAAAAAACCTGTTTGCGAACCTGAAAGGCCAATAGAAAGGCCGCTTTCGCCATTACAAAATGTTCCGCCTCCGGTAACTTGTTGTGGTAAAGGAACATTGAAAACGATGATGGTGATGGACTTGTTTACCGTCGTGTTTCCGTCGCTCAGCGTAAGTTGATAGGTTGTAGTTTGCGCGGGACTGACGGTAATTTCCGCTGTTGTTGCCGTGAAACCAACTGGCGTGGAGGTCCAGGAATAAGTGTATTGACCCGTTCCGCCTCCTGCATTGGCAATGATGCTTACTGCCGTTGAAGGACAAATACTGCTGGCATCAGCAATCAAAGTGAGGTTGAGTGGGCCGCCTGTAATTGTAACTTTCAAACTATCAGCTTGGCTTACACATTGCGAAATGGGATTTTTCGCCGTAACGGTAAAAAGTTGTGATTGGTACAGTGGGATGGAGCTTGTTGTAGCTTGCTGAGGCTGTTGAACAAAAGCCGAAGGCTGCCATTGAAACAGCGCTTGCGTGCCTCCTCCGCTTACTTGTGCCGATAAGTTGGCAGTGCTTCCCGGAGCTATGGCTTGATCAGCACCGGCAAAAACTTGAGGAACTTCGTTTTGAATGATTTGTACATTTCCATTCATCTGAACGGCACAGGTGCTGGCAAGGTTTTTGGCTGAAACGGTATAAAAACCAGTCTCGGAAATATTTCCAAAAGAAAGGGTAAAACCAGTTCCTAACAAGGTTTGTCCGGTAGAAACCCCATTCTTGTTAAGGGTATATTCGATGTTTTGCTGCGACGACGAAAGAAATATCTCCGGAGGCAAACTTCCTGAACAAAAACTTCCTCCACCCAAAATACTTTGCTGCAATGGCAGTGGGTTGATGATGATTTGAACAGCATTGTGCATAGGAATGGCGCAGCCTGTGGAGCCGTTAATGGCCCTAACTGTGTAGAGTCCGGCTTGAGTAAATGTACCCAAAGTGATGGCATCTCCCGTTCCAGAGACCACGATGCCGGTGCTGTTTCCATTGCGCGATAAATGATAAGCAATTCCGGCTTCTGAATCGGACAATCCAATAGGCAAGCCGTTGCCTCCCTCACAAAACGAACCACCTCCTGTCACAATTTGTAGAGTGGGCGTGGGGTTTACAAACAAACGGGCAAAATTTGTTGTGTCGGGGCAGTTGCCATTGATTACGCGGCATCGGTATCGAAAACCATTCATGCCCGTGGTAGTAAAAACTTTTAAACTGGGTTCGGTAACGCCCGAGTAGAAAGCGTTTTCGGTCATGTCAATCCATCCCGAGCCTACACTTTCCTGCCATTGGTAACTATCAGAATACAAAGCATTTATGCTGAAAACGGCCATGCTGTTTTTGCACACTGTAATGTCCAAAGGATGGATGGTAATGACCGGAGGCTCGTTTACGCCCAATATGGCTTCTTCACTCGTGGCCGAAATATTGTCGCCATCCGTAACGATACAGCGGTATAAATATCCGTTTAAACCCAAATTCGCATCGTTGATGCTGAGTATGGGGGTTGTAAATCCATCGGCATACGTAATCGTTTCATCAATATTATACCAGCCAACTCCGTCGTTTTCCTGCCATTGATAGGCGATGGTGTTGACAGCTAAAACGTAAAACTTAGCAAAACCACCATTGCAAACGGAGGTGTCGGCGGGCTGACCAATCACCACAGGCTGCGCCTTCAATTTGGTAGGTTCAAAAAGATAAAATGCAGCAAATGAAAGCAATACAATAACAAAAAATCGCATTGATTTTGTTTTTAATTCGATAAAACGTCAATGGAAATCTGTGAAACTAACGAATGGCCTAATCAACAACTCGCGCCGTACTACAGCTTCATTTAAAGCATATCGAAAAATATTTATCAATAAAAAAGCCTTGATTTGTTTGTTAAGACACAATTGGTTGTAAGTGTTTTTACGAAACAAAAATACGAATAAAATGCCTGCTTTTCTTGCTTAGAGCTACTTTTTTGTAAACACCGTATTGTTAAGAAGTGCAGCAATTGAAAAACGTTGATTTCTAACAATAAGGCTATTTTTTTTGGAACCAAATGTTGCCCCCCAAAAAAAACACGAAGTCACCATCAAAAAAAGCAATTTAGAATCTATCTGAATAAAAGCCAACCCCAAAAGGATATGGATTATTGTCCTACTTTTACTCACTAAAAGTTAAAAAATAAACGCGTTATGGCAAATCTCAGCACTACATACAT
>JADYZK010000402.1 GCA_020853175.1 Bacteroidales bacterium | reverse complement strand
TGATGAAAACTTTCTAAAGATCATTCTCCATGCCATCAGGCCTCAATAATATCCTGCATTTTTTGCGTGGACACAGCATCCTTATCTTAGGGTTTGGCCGTGAAGGCCGTTCTACTTTGTCGTTTTTACAACATCATCTGCCGGATGCAACCGTTGGCATCGCCGATCGAAATGCAATCCCTCAAGAAACGCTGCCTCAACAGCATCACTACCAACTGTTTGAGGGGGAAAAATATTTAGATGCTATCGAAGGTTTTGACCTGATCATCAAAACGCCCGGTATCCCTACGCGCTTGTTGAACCTCAAAAGCCAACAAGTGCTAACCTCTCAAACGGATCTGTTTCTTGCTGCTTTTCATCACCAAACCATTGGTATCAGCGGCACCAAAGGAAAAAGTACAACTTCCAGTTTGATTTTTCACCTGCTGAAAAGCACAGGCTATAGTTGTTTCCTCACGGGAAATATCGGCATCCCGTGCTTTGATGTCATTGCGCAAATAAACCCTGAAACACGAATCGTTTTCGAGCTATCGGCACACCAGTTGGAAAACGTTCGCCATAGTCCGCACATCGCTGTATTGCTGAATATTTTCGAGGAACACCTCGATCATTTCGGAAGTTTTGAGGCCTACCGAGAAGCAAAATTGAATCTAATTCGTTTTGCTGCTGCTGAAGATGTTGTTATTCTCCATCGGGATCTGCAAACTGATATAAAACAGCTAAAAGCAAAACTTAGAATCTTTCCTTCCAACAACTTACCTCAGCCGTTGTTGCTACAATTGGTCGGCCTTCACAACCAATGGAACGCCCAAGCAGCACTTATGGCAGTTGAAGCTGTCGGGGTTCAACGGAACAAACTTTTACAGCCATTGGCCGAATTCAAAGGCCTGCCCCACCGTCTGGAATATCTGGGTAAAAAGGCAGGCGTCCATTTTTATAACGACAGCATTGCCACCATCCCGGAAGCCTGCGTTGCCGCTTTAGAGACCTTAAAAAAAGTTGATTTTTTGTTGATCGGCGGCTTCGACAGAGGCATCCGCTACGAAATACTGTCCGATTACTTACAACAGCATCCTGTTTCGCATCTTTTGCTTACAGGTGCCGTTGGCCAACGAATTGCAGAGTTGCTTGCGCAAAATAACCCTTTGATGACGTTTCATTTTTATGATGATATGGAAAGTGCGTTTCAAGTGATTAAAGATCAGAAGAAATCTGATGACGTTTGTTTATTGTCGCCAGCTGCTTCCAGCTACGATAGGTACAAAAATTTTGAACATCGCGGCGAGGTATTTAAAGCGTTGGCGCTTGCTTTGGGGCACGAAACCGCATAAAAACATGGTTTTTAATAGGGGGAAATCTCTTCATTTTTGGGCGGGAAAATACTCGGCGAAGTATTTGGTTTTACAGGTGACAGCATAGGTTTCCATTCATCCTCAGCAGCAGACTTTGGTGAAACAATGGCATCATCGCCCATCATAATAGCAATGGCCTCAGTGGCAATCACCTTTCGGTACGCATCGGGAGGCAAAAAAACCTCAGCACGCATAGGAGTTTCGCGCAATTGAGCCACTTCCATCACATTTTTTCCGAAAGGCGTTTTTATCACCGATCGCAGCACGATTCCATTTTTTATGGCCTGCTCCCAAGCCCTGCTTTGACGGGCAGCCGAAAGCACATTGGGACGACTAAAGAGCTGCATCATGGCAGTAAGTTTTTCAAATGAAATGCTCTGGTAGGGCTGAATTTCATCCGAAATCCAAACCTCTTCAATCACGGTAGTGTCCACCATAATAAAATGCTGACGGGCTTTGTGTCCTAATATCTCGGTAACCGAATCGCTTTGCGTAACTGAAAAACGATTGAGAACCAACGAATCAACTGCACCTTTTCGCATTTCTAAAAGCAATTGGTCAAATTCGACTGTTACTTTATCACGTTCTTGTTGAGGCATTTGTTCCATCATTACCACAATTTGCTGTTCAATTGAAGCAATGAATTCATCCTTTAACAGTGCAGCCGATCCACTCCAATAAACCAACTGTTGATGAAAAATTAGGGTCACATTTTCTTTGGAAAGATCAAAAATAAAAGTTGAAGTCGGATTTTCAATTCGCACCTTTTGCTGTTCGATAAACAAACTTTGCATTGAAAAATTTCCAAAACGATCTTCCTTTTTTTCAACAATCAGCCAGCCAGCACTCAAAGTAACTGGATAAATGATGATTAACACAAATAAAACGAAATGAAATTTGTAAAAACTATAGTTGAAAATATCTTTTTTCATCCATTAAAGCATTTAATAAACAGTGATTTAGGGTCGCAAACTCGCTTTTTGAGGCTAAAATAGCTAACAACTGCCAAACTTCGATAAAAAATCCATGTCATTGGGTATTTTCAAACGAAAAAAAAACTACTTTTGCACCTCTAAAATAAGGTAATATCATGTCAAAAGAAAAAGAAATTCTCAAAAGTGGTGACGAAAAACTTGAGGCTGTTGAAGAAGCGTTGAGCAAAACCGAGAGATTTATTGAGAACAACCAAAAGATGATCAGCATTGTAGTTGGCGTTTTGGTGGTTGTTGTGCTTGCATATTTCGGATTGAACAGGTACTATTTTGAACCCCGTGAAAAAGAAGCCCAAGTGCAAATGTTCGCCGCCGAAAAGTATTTCGAACTCGATTCATTGAATAAAGCATTGTATGGCAATGACAATGACTTAGGTTTCATTGACATTATTGACCAGTATGGATCAACAAAAGCAGGCAATTTGGCTAAGTATTACACTGGAATTTCCTTCCTTCGTCAAGGTAATTTTCAGGAAGCCATCAATTATTTGAAAAAATTCAGCTCTGACGATCACATCATTGCCCCTATTGCTTTGGGAGCTACCGCTGATGCCTATTTTGAATTGAACGATCCTACTAAAGCGGCTGACCTTTATGTTAAAGCAGCCAACAAAAGTGACAATGAGTTTACAAAACCCATGTTTCTTTTCAAAGCTGGACGTACTTTTGAATCCATGAGTAACTTCAAAAAGGCAACTGAGATGTACCAAATGATCAAGAAAGATTTTCCCAATTCAAATGAAGGAAGAACCATTGACAAGTATCTTGAAAGAGCCAAAGGAAGAGCTTAAGAATAAAATATTTTTATTGAAAAACCTGACCATTAGGTCGGGTTTTTTTATTTTTGGTCGTTTATAACGTACTGTTGATTAAAAAACTAAGCGATGCGCATCATCTTTTTTGGAACCCCATATTTTGCCGCAGCTCATCTCCAACATCTTATTGATGAGGGTATTGAAGTAGTAGCAGTGGTAACTGCAGCCGACAAACCCGCCGGAAGAGGTAAAAAACTCAACCCATCGCCAGTAAAAACCATCGCCTTGAGCAACCATTTGCCCCTCTTGCAGCCCACAAACCTGAAAGACCCAGAATTTGAACAAATGATGAAAGCCTTTCATGCCGACCTTTTCATCGTCATTGCCTTTCGCATGATGCCCGAAAACATCTGGCAGCTTCCTCCGTTTGGAACGTTCAACCTGCACGCCTCGCTCCTTCCGCAATACCGTGGCGCTGCACCCATCAATCGGGTCATTATGAACGGCGAAACCAAAACCGGACTTACTACTTTTTTCATCAACCAAGACATTGAT
>JADYZK010000401.1 GCA_020853175.1 Bacteroidales bacterium | reverse complement strand
TTAAAAAAGTTGCCAGCCACCTCATCAGCTATGAAATGTTCAAAAGCGGGAAAACAATTCAAGAAATTGCCACCGAAAGGGCCTTTGCCCTCACCACCATCGAAGGACACCTTTCACACTATGTTGGAACCGGCGAACTCGAACCCGAAGCCTTGGTAGCTTCGGAAAAAATAGCTGTTATTTCAGAATATTTCATTGAAACCCAAGACCCAAAGTTTTTGCCGGCCCGCGAAGTGCTGGGCGAAGAATACAGTTACGGCGAGCTCAAAATTGTATTGGCCTACTTGAAATTTACAAAACAACTGGAATTTTTGCCCGAGGAGTAGGCATGACATGAAATGCAAATTGCAAAAAAGCTGGCCAAAATAAATCCTCAAGGCAGAACGAATGCCGAAAAAAAGCGTATTTTTGCACGTGTTTTTAAGCGGGGTGTAGCGCAGTCCGGTAGCGCGCGTCGTTCGGGACGACGAGGCCGTGGGTTCGAATCCCGCCACCCCGACTTTTTTATTCCCAACCCAATTAACTTCCAAAAACAATTCTACCACTGCCCAATCAACGGGTGTAATTGTTTCGTAAACTATAAATTCCTTCTTTCAGCCACGCCGCGTCAAAAGTCAAACATTGTTTTTCAAATTGTAGGGTTTTCGGTTGAACAACGCGACTTCTTTTGTTGTTTTAGAGTTGAAATTTTACACCCATACCACTCCCAACTCAAAAAACGACCCTCATGTTTAAACTGTTCAAAAAAAAGTCGGCCTCCGAGAAGCTCCACAAACAATATGAGTTATTAATGGCCGAATCGCATAGGCTATCGAAGACCAATCGCGCCGAAAGCGATAAAAAATATGCCGAAGCGCAAGCCTTATTGCAACAAATAGAGCAATTGGAATAGCTGCTGCCATTTTAAACAAAGCCCATTTTGACCCTGTTATTTTGATGCTTTTTGTCGCGTAGGTTTTGTGGCTGTAAAAAGACCCGAGACTTGTATGGATTGCGGCCCATTGTGTGCTTCGGCCATGCGCTGGTATTCAAATTCCAGCAAGTCCATGGGCAAATCGTCCAGCGCCTGATCCCAATAAAGGCTATTGAGATACAGCTTAAACTCATCCATTAAAACCAATTCTGCTTCCATCATCATTCATTTTTTAAGTTACACTCTACTGTTGTCAGGTTGTTCAACCTCTTACATTTAAGGCTTACAATTCTTTGCTTTAACTCACCTTTTTATCTTTTTCCTGCATTCCTCCTGCCCTGCCCACGGCGTTTTTCCCAAACCGGTGCCGGATGCGATCCATGGCTTGGTACAAGCTCACCATTTCGGTGGTATCTTCAAACATATTGAGTTGTTGCAATCCGCCCACAAGATGGCTCAAACGCACACCCACAAGCCGTATGAGCATCCGCCGGTTGTAGAGTTTTTCAAACATTTCGAGCACGGTATTGAGCAGCAGATGATCGAAAGCAGTATAAGGAATTTTTTTTTGCTGGCTGTGGGTGTCAAAATTGGCATACCGTATTTTCACCGTGATACATCCCGTTAGCTTTTGCTTTGAGCGCATATCGAAGGCCAATTTTTCCACCATTGCCGTTAAAGTTTGACGCAGCAGCACCAAGTCGGTGGTGTCTTGCTCAAAAGTATGTTCACTGCTGATGGATTTACGTTCGGTGTAAGGTTGCACCGGCGTGGGATCAATGCCGTTGGCCTTTCGCCAGATGACCAAGCCGTTTTTGCCCATCACCTGCTCCACCATCAGCGGAGGAACATGCCTGAGGGTGCCAATGGTAGAAACACCCATCGAACGCAATAGCCGATAGCCGGCATCGCCCACCATCGGAATCTTGCGAATGGAAAGCGGGTCGAGAAACACATTCACATCAACAGGCATCACCTGCAACTCACCATTGGGTTTGGCCTGTCCGGTGGCTATTTTTGAAACCGTTTTATTACCCGACAATCCAAAGGAAATGGGCAAACCGGTGTGATGGATGATGCGTTGACGCAACTCGTGCGACCATTTGTAGCAGCCAAAAAAACGATCCATCCCCGTCAGGTCAATATAATGCTCATCCACTGAAGTTTTCTCATACACAGGGGCATACTCGGCAATCACATCGGTCACCAAGCGCGAATAACGGCTGTAAAGCTCCATGTCGCCACGGATATACACCGCCTGCCCACACAGCTGCTTGGCCATCCGCATGGGCATGGCCGAATGTACGCCAAAGCGACGGGCCTCGTAACTGCAACCGGCCACCACACCGCGATCCGACATTCCGCCCACAATCACCGGTTGGCCCACCAACGATGGATTCATCAAACGTTCTACCGACACAAAAAAAGTGTCCATATCCATGTGTACAATCGTTCTTTCACTCATGATCCACCCCTCCTTTTGCCAACAAGCCTATACTGCTGCTGTGATTTTTACGACAGTTGTTTTTTCTGAGGGAAAAAAAATCTTTCATTTTTTTGCTTAAACTATTGACATTTTAATATAATAATGTACTTTTGACGTGTTTTTAATCATTTTGTACGACGTAAATTTAATCATTTATTTAAAAAAGTCAAGAAAAAAAACGAATATTTACTTTCAAAAAAGTAGAAAATCATTTGTATCAAAGCAATAACTTAAAACCATGACACACTTCAGCAACAACATCAAATTTTTGCGCAAACGACGCAACCGCACCCAAGACGACCTTGCTTTTGCCCTCAACATCAAGCGTTCAACCCTGAGCGGATACGAAAATCAAGTGGCACAACCGGGCATGGAAAGCCTTGTTGCTTTTTCAAAATATTTCAACGTTTCTGTGGATACGCTTATTAAAGTGGATTTGTCGGGCCTCAGCGAAAGCCAACTCAATCAGCTTGAAAGAGGCTACGATGTATATATCAGAGGCAGTAATTTGCGCGTCCTCACCACCACCGTTGACCACCAAAACAACGAAAACATTGAGCTGGTGGAAGAAAAAGCCAAGGCCGGCTACACCACCGGTTTTGCCGATCCTGAATATATTAAGGTGTTACCAGCTTTTCACCTGCCCTTCCTTTCGAGCAGCAAAAAGTACCGCAGCTTCCAAATCAGCGGCGACTCCATGCTGCCCATCCCCGACAAATCCTACGTTACCGGCGAATATGTCGTGGACTGGAACTTTATTCGCAGTCACCAGCCTTACATCATCCTTACGCGTGATGAGGGTGTTGTGTTTAAAATTGTCGAAAACAAACTCAAAGAAGAAGGCGTGCTCAGTCTGCACTCACTCAACAGCCTTTACGAACCTTACGAGCTGGCCGTGAGCGAGATACGCGAAGTATGGAAGTTTGTCCATTTCATCAGTTCTGAAATGCCCGAACCCAACCGCGAACGCGACCCCCTTGCCGACACAGTAAAGCAACTGCAACAACAAGTGCAGGCCATACAAACAAAGCTCAACCTGTAAAGCTTTTGCATTTCTGAAACAAAAAAATTACTTTTATCGCCGATAGTAAAAAACAATCTCCTAAAAAACACTTATGATACCAAAAATTTCTACCCTCGGCGGTTATATCTTCGAATACCAAAAAAGCGTTACTAACCCCACCGGATTTTGGTCGAACATTGCAGAAAGCTTTTACTGGCGCAAAAAATGGAACCATGTTTTGGACTGGGATTTCAACAAAGGCCATGTCAAGTGGTTTGATGGAGCACGGCTCAACATCACTGAAAACATTTTTGAACGCCATATGTTTTTTCGCGGACAACAGCCCGCCATTGTTTGGGAACCCAACGATCCATCGGAAGCACACCGTAGCCTCAGCTACGCCGAACTCTTCAGTGAGGTAAAACGATTTTCTAACGTGCTGATCTCCAGTGGAATTAAAAAAAGCGACCGCGTTGCCATTTATATGCCTATGGTTCCCGAATTGGTGATTGCCATGCTGGCCTGCGCGCGTATTGGCGCCATCCACTCGGTTACTTTTGCCGGATTTTCGGCCCAAGCACTCAGCGAGCGGCTTCAAGATGCAGGTGCCAAACTGCTCATCACTTCCGATGGTGGCTACAGAGGCTCAAAAACAATCCCCATCAAACAAATTGCTGACGAAGCCATGAACAACTGCCGCTGCGTGAGCAAAGCCATTGTTTTGAAACGCACCGGAGAAAACATCCCCATGCAGGCCGGACGCGACTTTTGGTGGCACGAGCTGATGAAAGAACAAACCGACGAAAACCAAGCAGTTACCATTGAAGCCGAAGATCCGCTCTTCATCCTTTATACCAGCGGCTCCACAGGAAAACCTAAAGGGTTGGTGCACAGCACCGCAGGATATATGGTGTATTCGGCCTACACCTTCCGCAATATTTTTCAATATGGTGATGGCGATGTTTATTTCTGCTCGGCCGACATCGGCTGGATTACAGGTCACTCCTACTTGGTTTACGGACCTCTGCTGGCCGGTGCAACAAGCCTCATGTTTGAAGGCGTTCCCACTTGGCCTGACGCAGGTCGTTTTTGGGAAATTATTGACAAGCACAAAGTGAATCAGTTTTATACTGCACCCACTGCCATCAGATCGCTTATGGCGTTGGGGATGGAATGGCTCGACAACAAAGACCTCAGCTCACTCAAAGTGTTAGGAACGGTGGGCGAACCCATCAACGAAGCTGCCTGGCATTGGTACCACGACCATATCGGCAAAAACCGTTGTCCGATAGTTGATACCTGGTGGCAAACCGAAACCGGCGGCATCATGATTAGCCCTTATGCCGGCATCACGCCTACCAAGCCTTCGTATGCCACCCTTCCGGTGATGGGGATTCAGCCTGTAATTGTTGACCCACAAGGCAAAGAGCTGATGGGCAACAGCGTCGAAGGAAACTTGTGCATCGGCTACCCCTGGCCGGGAATGGCGCGCACCATCTGGGGTGACCACGAACGTTTTGTGAAAACTTATTTCAGCACCTACGCCAATCTTTACTTTACCGGCGACGGAGCAAGACGCGATGAAGATGGTTACTATCGTATTTTAGGTCGTGTGGACGATGTGATCAATGTTTCGGGCCACCGCTTAGGCACAGCCGAAATTGAAAACGCCATTAACGAACATCCCCTCGTTGATGAATCGGCAGTGGTAGGATTTCCACATCCTATTAAAGGTCAGGGCATTTACGCTTATGTCGTATGTCCACAATTCAGTACCGGTGGCGAAGAAGGCATTAAAACGTCCATCGCCTTGGCGGTCAGCAATATGATTGGCGCATTTGCCCGCCCCGATAAAATACAAATTGTGAGCGGGTTGCCCAAAACACGCTCGGGTAAAATCATGCGACGCATCTTGATGAAAATCGCTGAAGGCAAAACCGACCAATTTGGTGATACAAGCACCTTACTCGATCCGGAGGTGGTCGCCGAAATAGTTAAAGGAGCCCAAAACATGAGTTGATTGCTGCTTTTAATGTTGTTTTTTGCTGCTGCTCGAGGGCTGATTTTCCTTTTGTCGAAATGAAAATCTGATCCTATTTGCATTCTTGTCGAAATCAATGAAGAGGTTTACTTTAAAAAGCAAGCCTCTTCATTTTTTTATGTAATTGATCGAACGCATCTTGCATTTTCAATGCTGCTCTTTCACAAATTTTAAGGAAATTTTTATTCAATGAAAACTATAAAACTAAAATAGTTTTATAATTTTGCAGAAATTTTCACGATGGAATTACGAGAAAAAATATTGAAGCACACTTCGGAGAAATTTCGCCGCATGGGAATCAAAAGCATCACCATGGACAGTTTGGCAAGTGAGTTGGGCATGTCGAAACGTACCTTGTATGAAATGTTCCGGCAAAAAGACGATCTCGTTTTAGAGGCTACCCGCTACATGATAGTGAAGGAAAACGATGAGATGCTAAAAATCATCGAACAATCGGCACATGTGGTTGAAGCTTTGTACTTTATAATGAAGGGCAAAAAAGAGATGAGAGAAACCTATTCTGATTCATTTCAAAATGACATTAAAAAATACCTGCCAGTCATACAGGAGTCTTTGTTTGCCGACAGACAAAAGCTTCAAAAATATTCCGCCTCCTTTGTTTTGCTGGAAAAAGGGAGAAAAGCAGCTATTTTCCGACCCGAAATCAACATTGAATTGGTGGACAGCTTTATTCAGGAAATGATCACCATCATCCATAACAGTCCGAGAATAAAAGCCATTAAGCCGGCGGAAACAGAAATTCTTCACAATATTTTCATCCCCTATTTCCGTGGGATATGCACTGCCAAAGGCGTTGAGCTGATGGATAAATTTTTTGTAGAAATCAACGAAATCAAATAATAACGTATGAAATTGAAAACTCCCTTTCTGCTTTTGTTGTTCATTGCCTTTTCGCTCTCTATGCAGGCACAACAAAAGCTGGTACTCGACCTCGGTGCAGCGCGAAAATACGCGCTCGAGTACAACAAAAACATGAAAAATGCCGACTATGCTACCGACAAAGCGCAATACGCCTTGCGTGAAGCCATTGCCAACGGCCTGCCTCAACTGAACGCTACAATGGATTATTCCAATGCTTTAG
>JADYZK010000400.1 GCA_020853175.1 Bacteroidales bacterium | reverse complement strand
GTGAGTTGATACAGGTAAACACCGGCGGGCAAATGACGTGTTTCAACAGTACTTTCGCTTTGATGAAGTTGCTGTTGCACTGCAAGTCGGCCATATTGGTCGAACAGGCTGAGGAATGCCTTTGGATGCTGTGCTGCCAGGCGGATGTTGAGCTGATGACCCGGGTTTGGATAAACGACAGAGAAACGATCGTTTATCGAAATCTCACGCTCCCAAACGATTAAGCCATCGCCGTTGACTTTGACAATGTAAATGTCCCGCTCCTGATTTTGTGTTTGGTCGTCGTAGCGGGTGCCAACCATGATGCAGCCGCCATCGCGGGTGGCCAGGATGTTATACATGAAATAATACGCATCACCACCAAACCATTTCTCCCAGACCATTGATAGGTCGCTATTAACCTTGACCAAATGAAACCATGAGTCCTGACTGCTCCAGAAAGGATTTCCGTAATCAAAATTCGAATTCCCGCCAACATAGATATTGTCGCCAAATTTGCTTATACTATTTTTCATGGGTGGGTGTTCGCGGTATGGCTCTTTTTTGAAATGATTGGTGTTGATGATTTCACCTGCTTCGTTTTGTATGGCAATAATATGATGATAAGGATATTCTCCCTGCCCTTTACCGCTAATGAGTATATCTGTTTGGTTGAGATATACCGGTGAGTTAGGGTCATACATCCAGAATGGTATTGGCTCAAGGGCAATGCTGTCGAAGTTTTTGCTCAGGGTAAAGCGTTGGCTGTCATATTCAAAATTGTCATCGGGAAAATGACACACAAAGGCATAATATTTTGATTTATCGGTGCTTTCGATGATGTCAAACGAAAAGTGCCAGGGGATGTCGGAGGTATAAAAACGCGATGTAAGTGAATCGCCCTCCAAACTTATTTTATAAAAAAAGGCATCGTGGTTTTGGAAAACAACCCCACTTGATGTAGTGTCATATCTGGTAACATAACCGGTTAAAACAAAATTGGTGTCGGAATCAATAATGGAATTGATGTAGGAAAACCATCTATTCATTGGCAAGGGGAAAGTCTTTTGATCCACTACCTTCAAATCCGGATTGAGTTTTAAATACCATAACATGTCATTATATGTATCCATAGTTTCTTTTATTGTCCCTAATAAAAAGTAATTATCATTGATTTTATATACAGAAGAAAACCATGAATAATCACCAGTGGGAAAGCTGGTAGATTCAAACAAAACGTTACCAAAACTATCTAATTGAAGTATATATCCAGAAATAATTGAACTTTCATTGATTATATTTCTTCCTGCTAAAAGAAAGTTCCCGTTCTCCTCTTCAATAATATCCTGAATTGTCTCGTCGTTGGGATTTGAAAGCAGTCTCTCAAAGGTTTGCTGTGAGAAAGCCGGTTGGTTCATATTTAAAGCCAATAAAAGATAAAAGATTACTTTTTTCATGGGTTTTATATTAATGACAGTGGGGAAAATCACCTCTCCGTCTGTTACGGTTGTAATTTTATAAATCAGCAGGCGGATTGCTGCTTATATGCCAAATGGCGTATTTTATTTGAACCACATGGCACATATCCCAAGTATCAACACCTCCAATCGATCCATACGCTGTCGCATCCTCCACAAGAAAACTAATAATAGATTTTCCGGTCGGTTTATTCATGTTTCCAATTTCAATTACACGATGTTTGTAATATTCGATTTCTTCGGGCGACATACAATGATGGATTAATGTGCCGGCCTGAAAATCGTGAAACAGCATGTATTCGCCGTATGGATTTGTATTGGAGGGAACATCCCAATACCAAATTGTGGCATAGGACACATCTGTACAATAGGAATTTCCGGAAGGAACGCCAATCAAATGATTGGCTTCGCGCATGATGATGTCGGCCGCATCAAGAGGTGCACCAAGTCCTGAGCCATCACACCTTCCCAGATTCCAGCCCCAATACCATGAATATATATTGATCAATTGCTCCTCTTCATTCGTTCCAAAACCCGAAGTGAGCGCAAAAGTGGCAGTATTATCAACAACTTCACGCAAGGTGATGTCGGCAAACACCAATTGTTTGCTATCTGAATTGATGGCTGAATGCTGAGCTGAGAGTTTTGTTATAGCCTCGTCATACAGCACCTGCACATCAGCCAGCGCAATATTGCCTGCTGAGGTTGGAACAACAAAAACAGCACTGTCAATAACAAGATCGGTTCGCTCAAATCCGGCATTGGCATAGGTGTAATTCGCCAAGGCTTCTACAAACCATTCGGCATCCTCTGGCAAAACAGGCGTATTACCTGCCTTAAGGCCAGGATTGTTTCTCACTCCATCGACACTTTCTTTGAAAGCGATGATTTTACTTTCTGGGTCAGTTGTTGTCTGAAGTAAATCAGATGTATTCACTTGGGCTTCATTTTTAAGTTGCTCTTTGCTGCAAGAGGTTAATAGTATTACTGAAGTAATAACAGCAAGAATACATAAAATATTGTTTTTCATAGAATTAAATGTTGATTTAAAAATAATGTTGATTGCAAAAGGTGTGAATTTCTTTTTCTGGGCCGCCTTGCCCACACTCAAAACAAGACGACCTGCAGCCTCAAAGATCAACGGCCCCGGCCGGGCTGGCTTTTGGTTTAGGGGCTTGCGCCAATGGCTGCGCAAAACAAGCTGCTGCCGTGTTGTGCAACAAGCACCGCACAGCACCAACACCACCCAAACAAGAAAGATGTAAATGGGAGGGAATAAAAAGCTGTATATCAATCATATAACACATGACGCTTGTTTTGCCAAAGGTTGGCTCTTGATTATTTCCCGTAAAAGTATTGAATGTGTTTTGAAAAATCAAGTTAAGTTTTTGGGTTGGGAGGCTGTTTTTAATTATTCACGTGTCAGACCAAGATCCTTAACCCTAAACCTTAGCCAAGGCTTTAGCTTTAACCGCACAAACCTTCCCCCCAGCCGATCGAATGAAAGCATTTCCATCCTACGGCATCGCTCGCGAACCGGTAAGACGTGATCCTTGATAGAATTAACCATAAACCACTCTAAACCGACAAATAAACCCATCTACAGATCAACCTGCTGAAAATAGTTGATTTGTTCTTTGTTGATTTGTTGATGCTGACGCGTTTGAAAGTGGGTGGTGCTGAAGGACCTTGGCTTTGGCTTAAGCTAAGGCTGTTTCAGCCCCCTATAAGTTTGGACACATATTGTTCAAATAAATCCTAATTTTATGACTGAAATAAAAGACAAATTTGCTTTGAAACGCAGAACTAAGGAAGAAAAAGAAAAGCTATTGTTAGAGATACAAAAGCTTGGAGTTGTTGCTGGTTGCCGCAGGTACTCCATCGACCCTACAACTTATTACACCTGGCTGGAAAGGTATCAGGCTCACGGTATCAATGGTTTGGAAGACAGACGCTCACAAAATCAAGATGCTATGGTACGTAAGCTTGAGAAAGAGAATAGAATCCTTAAAGAGCTCATGGTTGAGAAAGATATGGAGATCAAAATGCAGGCCGAACTTCTAAAAAAAAAGATGGAACAATGGAAGAATGCAAAGAAGTAGTCTGCACAATGGTGAGTCTGGGCATGCGAACAGATAAAGCACTTAAAATAGCTAAAATACCCCGAAGCTCGTATTACTATCGTTCAACTGGAGGGCGAAAAGGGAAAGAACCTAGTACGCACACATTGAAAAATGGACAGCCTGTCAGCAACGAGCAACTTGTAAATGAAATGAATGACATCTTAGGGGAAGATTTTATTGACTACGGCTATGCCAGAACTACTAAGGCCCTGGCGGAAAAAGGCTATCATGTTAACAAGAAAAAAATATACAGACTGATGAAAATCAATCATTTATTATTAAAAAAGAAGAAAGCTGCTGTAAAGAAAAACTACGTTAGTGATTTTAAACCGTTATGCACTGCCCCCTTTCAGGTAATGGAAATCGATATCAAATATGTGTATATTGATGGCTTACACAAGAACGCGTACCTCATCACCATATTCGATGTCTTCTCTCGTACCGCTCTTGTTTGGAGTCTTGACCTCGATATGAAAGCTTCCCGGGTGGTAACACTGGTTAATCAACTCTTACAAGAATGGCTTATCCCTTGGAATATTGACCCAAAACAAACCAAAGTCAGCATCAGAACGGATAATGGTTCTCAGTTTGTTGCTGCTCTTTTCCGTGAACATCTCAAATCGGTTGACATCACAAACGAATATATTCAGCCTGCTACTCCTCAGCAGAATGGGCATATTGAATCTTTTCATG
>JADYZK010000399.1 GCA_020853175.1 Bacteroidales bacterium | reverse complement strand
TGCCATTGTTTTACAAACAAACGCAGCGAACCCATCACCATGACCGACAAATGTGACGCTTCGATGTCGCTTCTGATTTCGTCTTTTTCCTGTCCGGTTTTGATGATGTTGGTGAGAATATCGAAGGTGCTGTTCATGATTTCAGACACTTTGGCCGCCAAAACCTCCTCATTTCTATATAGTTCCTCTGAGAAAATGAGTGCAACCAAGGGTGGTGATGCAGATAATATGGTGAACTGTCTTTTCAACAAATGGTTGATTTTGGTAACCGAGTTGTCGGTGTTGTTCAGCTCCGACTTGAATAAACTCTCGGTGTTTTCCTTAAAAAAATCCAAAATTGCAAATAGAATCTGGATTTTATTTTCAAAATGTCTATAAATAGCCGACTCGGAGAAGCCGATCTTTTTTGCAAGATTTTTTATCGTTAAGCCCTGAATCCCTTTTTCTGCAATCAACTCAAGGGAAACATCCATGATTTCGCGCTGTCTTTCTGATAATTCTAACGTCATTTCTAATGCTATTTCTTATGTTAGTGAACATTCACACTGCAAAGATATATCAATCTGCCTACAAAAAGCAAATTATTTTCTTTTTTTATGAAAACGAATGTGTTCCAACATCAAAATAACTGATGATGAAGTGGTTAGAAACCAAAAGTAGTTTAGTTAAGTCAGTTGAAAACACCAACCGATCACATGAACTGTGTGATGAACGCGAATTATACCCCAAATCGAAGTGCTATTTTCTAACTTTTCTCTTGGTTTTGGTGGTAATTTAAGAAGTCGCGCTGCGCTTTGTACAGGTTAAAAGCGAAAAGAAGCAAGTTTTTGCTTTCTTGCAAAATGGTTAGGTATAGCAAGGTGTTTCGTGTGCTTGCGCCTGCCTTTTTGATGCGTTTCACTTCATTTTTTCTGAAAAGATCAATCACATTCAAAACCTTGAGTTGCTCATTTAAAATGCTTTCTTGATTGCCGAAGTTGTTGGCCTGAATATCTGTTGAGATGCGGGTATAAAAATTGCCAAGCTGCAAGGCCAACACCTTCAATTCGCCCAACTGTGCATCACCCAAGGGTTTGTGGTTGTTGTTCACATGCTCGTAGGTGGGCGTGATGATGTAGTTGAGGCTGTGTAAAATTTCGCGTGCATAATCGAGGGCCTGCACATAGAAATGTCCCGATTCGATGGCTTCATCCTTCAATTTACCAATCACTACCGTCACCGAATTTTTTCTTTCTTTGGCTTTTGCGCTGAGCTTTTCGATGTTTTTTCTTGTTTTTTTCAGCAACTTAATGTCTTCCTCTGTTAGTCCGCCAATGGTTCGTTTGTATTCAAGTTGCGTTTGGTTTAAAACATTTGTAATGCTGCTGGTGCAGGCATCCAAAATGTTATCAGTATTCACATCGTTCAATTCTTTGCTGGCTTCTTCTTTTTTTAACTCCTTATTCACGTGCATTTTATGTGTTCTAATCACAAGGAATATGGAAATAGAAATCATAAGGACAACGGCATAAACACCGGCTGAATAAAAGAAAATACCAAGAAGGAAGGCTACAATGAATGCCGAAATGGCTGTAAAAAACCATCCTCCAATAACCGAAAACACACCGGTGATGCGATATACCGCACTGTCGCGGTCCCAAGCACCATCGGAAAGACTGCTTCCCATGGCTACCATAAAGGTGACATAAGTTGTTGACAGAGGAAGTTTTAGAGAAGTTCCTACAGCAATGAGGGCGCTGGAAACAACCAAGTTGACCGAAGCGCGAAGCAAATCAAAAGCGGGTGGATTTTTGTCTGTTTTGTCCTTTGGAAGTGGCTCAAACTGTTTTTCTATCTTATTTTTAACGCTTTGTGGAATATATTTCGAGATGGATTCGGAGGCGTTAATAGCAATGCGCACAACGCCTCTCGACAAAGGAGTTGAACCAAAGCGTTCTTCGCCTTCCGCCTGGCGGCTCAGGTCAACAGAAGTTTTAATAACGGTTTTCGCTTTTCTTGAAGTGTAGAGGGTAATTACCATTACAACGCCGGCCATCAACAAGAAGAAAGGTGGTGTTTGCACGGCTTCTTTTAGCGAGCCCATTGTAAAAAAGCTGGGATCGGCTCCGGGTGCGGCGAGAAGGGTTTTATACGAAGCAAATCCGGCTAAAGGAACGCCGATAAAGTTGACCAAGTCATTGCCAGCAAAAGCCATCGCTAAAGCAAAGGTTCCGGACAAAACAACGATTTTGAGAATATTGGCATTAAACAACAGGTTGAGTAGGTAAAACAACAGGGTGAATCCGGCAAAGCTTCCAAAAATGATAAGCATTTGATGGGTTTGTATCCAAGCGTAGGCATTCGCTGTCATAAAAGCAGCATCTTTGGCGCCTTTGATCAGTATAAAATACACAATGGCAGTGAGTGCTAACCCACCAAAAATACCTCCAAAATATTTGAAGCGCTTCTGGTAATTGAACGTAAATAAAAGTCGTGTAATGTATTGTATGATCGCCCCCACACTAAAGGCAATCACCACTGAAAGCAAAATTCCGGAAATAATGGCAAGTGCTTTTCCCGAATTGATATACTCGCTGAGGACATGAGGTTCAGTACTTTGGCTAATTTTCATTACCGCCACAGCCACCGAAGCACCCAACAATTCAAACACAATAGAGACAGTGGTAGAGGTGGGAAGTCCGAGTGTGTTGAAGGTGTCGAGAAGGATCACATCAGTAATCATTACCGCCAAAAAAATCAGCATCACATCGCTGAAATAGTACATGTCAGGATGAAAAATTCCACTTCGAGCAATCTCCATCATGCCGCCTGAAAAGGTAGCTCCAATTAAAACACCCAGCGCGGCAACAAACATCACCCACTTAAAAGAGGCGGCTTTGCTCCCTACTGCTGAGTTTAAAAAATTAACGGCATCGTTACTCACTCCAACGATCAGGTCGGAGATGGCCAGTAGAAAAAGTACGACGATAAATGCGAAGTAAATGTTTTCCAATGTGTTATGTTTTTAATGATTCATGAAGCAATATTACTCAAATCCATTTGATTGCGTGGAAAACCATATTAATTAATCTTTAAATTCTTTTCCAAGCAATTATCATTGTGTGATTTAGCTTTTCTCTGTTTTTAATCTTTACTCCTGTCTTCATTAACAGCTTCATCATCGCAATTTAAAAAACGGCCCAGCTTGCGAAATAGACCTGCGGTTTATCTCTTGAATTTTTTTGCACCTATAATATATAACTGATTGATTATTTTTGCTTCAAAAAAGAAGATGACCACTTGGAATACTATAGACGATTATATGGCGCAATTTCCTGCGGAAGTACAGCAAAGTTTGCAAGAGTTAAGGGCAACCATTCGTTTGGCAGCGCCGATGGCTGACGAGCTGATCAGCTACAATATGCCTGCCTTTAAGCAAAATAAGGTGTTGGTGTATTTCGCGGCGGCGAAAAAACACATTGGATTTTACCCCACGCCCTCTGCTGTTGCAGCTTTTGCAGAGCAGCTGCAAGGGTATAAAACATCCAAGGGAGCCGTTCAATTTCCGCTTGGCGAGGCGCTTCCAAAGGCTTTGATTATTGAAATGGTTCGGTTCAGAATGAAAGAAGATCAGCAGGCAGTTTTAAAGAAAAAGGTCTGAAAACTTGGGTGTTTTCAGACCTTTTTGAATTGTTAGGATATTTGTTTACGTATCAATCCTGGCGTATTTTGCATTGGCTTCGATAAAGGCACGACGCGGTGGTACTTCGTCGCCCATGAGCATCGAGAACACATGGTCGGCTTCGAGGCCATTCACGATGGTCACTTGGCGCAAGGTTCTAAAGGCAGGGTTCATGGTAGTATCCCACAATTGTTCGGCGTTCATCTCTCCCAAACCTTTGTAGCGTTGGATGTGAATGCCTTTTTCTGTTCCGTCGGTGGACCATTCTTTAGTCAAAGCTTCGCGTTCTTCTTCGTTCCAGCAATACCTTTCTTGTTTTCCTTTTCGGAGCAGGTAAAGGGGAGGCGTGGCAATATAAACGTATCCTTTTTCGATAAGATCGGTCATGTACCTGAAGAAGAAAGTAAGGATAAGGGTTGCAATGTGGCTTCCGTCAATGTCAGCATCGGTCATGATGACGATTTTATGGTAGCGTAACTTATCAATATTGAGGGCTTTACTGTCATCGTCGGTGCCGATATGCACACCTAATGCAGTAAAAATATTCTTGATTTCTTCGCTTTCAAAAATTCTGTGCGGCATGGCTTTTTCCACATTGAGGATTTTACCTCTGAGGGGAAGGATGGCTTGAAAGCGTCGGTCGCGGCCTTGTTTGGCAGTACCCCCGGCAGAGTCGCCCTCAACGAGGTAAATCTCGGCTTTGGCGGGATCGCGTTCGGAGCAGTCGGCCAGTTTTCCGGGCAATCCCGAACCTGAAAGAACGCTTTTGCGCTGCACCAATTCACGTGCTTTGCGGGCGGCATGGCGCGCGGTGGCAGCCAAAATCACCTTATTGACAATCGTTCGTGCTTCTTTGGGGTTTTCTTCGAGGTAATTGTTGAGGTGTTCGCTCACAATCATATCCACCACTCCCATCACTTCGTTGTTGCCAAGTTTGGTTTTGGTTTGTCCTTCAAACTGTGGTTCAGGCACTTTTACTGAAATGATAGCGGTAAGACCTTCTCTAAAGTCATCGCCATTGATGTCGAATTTCAATTTGGCCAACATCCCCGATTTTTCGGCATAGGATTTCAGGGTGCGGGTTAATCCGCGACGAAAACCGGCCAAATGGGTTCCACCTTCGTGGGTGTTGATGTTGTTGACGTAAGAGTGTAAGTTTTCAGAAAACGAGGTGTTGTATTGCATGGCAATCTCCACCGGAATGTCGTTGCGTTCGCCTTCAATGGCAATGGCATCGGGGATGAGTTTTTCTCTGTTTTCATCGAGGTATCGGATGAAATCGGGTAATCCGGCGGCAGAAAAGAAAGTCTCGGTTTTGATTTCATTGTTTTCATTCACTTCTCTTTCGTCATTCAAAATCAGCGTGATGCCTCTGTTGAGAAAGGCCAATTCGCGTAGGCGAGAAGCTAAAATGCTATAATCATACTCTGTGGTGATAAAAATGCTCGCATCGGGCTTAAATGTAATTTTTGTCCCGTTTTTGTTGGTTTCGCCAATGGTTTTCACATCGTGAAGCGGCTTTCCGCAGGAGTATTCTTGGATGAAAATTTTGCCTTCGCGATACACCTCGGCAATGAGTTGGGTGGATAGCGCGTTCACGCAACTTACGCCCACACCGTGCAATCCGCCGGAAACTTTATAAGAACCTTTGTCGAATTTACCACCGGCATGAAGCACAGTCATGACCACTTCGAGCGCCGACCGGTTTTCTTTTTCATGCAGGCCTGTGGGAATTCCCCTACCGTTATCAACAACAGAAATCGAGTTGTCGGGGTGAATGGTAACATTGATCAGATTGCAATAACCGCCAAGGGCCTCGTCAATGGAGTTGTCCACAACCTCGTAAACCAGATGATGAAGACCCCTGGTACTGATATCGCCAATGTACATGGCAGGACGTTTGCGAACGGCTTCCAGCCCTTCGAGAACTTGAATATTGCTGGCGTTATATTCGCTGGATGCGAGCGTCCTTTTTTCTTCTTCGGTCATAATATTACTTCAATAGTTTTTAAAAACAGCCTGCAAAGTTAATCATTTTTTTGCTTTGCTTTTTGCTTTCAAAACATGCTTTTGGCTGTTTTTATTAACACTTAAATGCAATCGGTTGCAAAGGCAGTTTTGCAACATAACATATTTCAATATGAGAAAAGGAAATTGGCGATGATGCTAAAAAAGCACTTTGATACCGCCTAAAAGTTGAAGGCCTTGAACAGGATAATTGTAAAAACGCTCATAGCGGTTGTTCAACATATTGTTGCCTTGCACGAAAATAGAAAATTGTTCGGTGAAACGGTAGGTGGCTTCTATATTGAGGTCAACAAGTGGTTTTAAGCGAATGGGTTTAAAAAGCGTTTCGACCTTACCAGCTGCAAAGCGTTCGCCAAGCGCGATGACTTCAGTCTCAAAGCTCCATTGCGCATTCAATCGGTAGTTCACACTCCATTTGGCTTCAAATTCAGGCTTGT
>JADYZK010000398.1 GCA_020853175.1 Bacteroidales bacterium | reverse complement strand
GACAATCCTGTGCTTGCTTTCCATTGTCGATCATTTCGAACATCTTTGTAGCTGATGGCCATATTCACGTCTTTTTATGCAAAAATACTATCTGATTGTCAATTTGTTACGCCAAAACAACTCTATTATATATTTTATAATTTTAGAGTCATGTTCAGAAATTGTATCAAGTAACAAAACTGTCTGCTATCAACCAAAAAATAACAATAGAAAATGAAATCTGTCACCAGTATATTTTTTTGCTTGATATGCATTTATTGTGCTCCAAATAGGAGAACAATACAAATTAATTCTATAGATCCAGTTGTATTAGCAAATAGCTGTGCTGATTCGCTAATTAAAGCCAAGGTGGATACAATTTTATTGTTTTCCAAAGGGTGTTCGGGGTGTATAAGTGGTGTTAAAAAAACTGTATATGTGTTTTGGAAGTCAAAATATGTAGCTCCAAAAATTAAAAAATTTGATACATATTCTGGTGTAGGAGAATATTTACAAGTTGATGATTTAACAAATTATTTCTTCAATCACGAATATGAAATAAGACAGGAAGTTTTAAAAGAACCAGACTATATTTTGAGCCATTTCAAATTTACTGGTATTCGCTTATTCATTCAAGGAAATGAATTTTATGAGATAGATATTCCGGACCAAAGTAGGAGGCCTAATGAGGATAAAAAGCTTATTCATTGGGTTCAGCATGTTGAAAGCTCACTATTCAATCTTGAACGAAATTGACTCATGTAGTAATTAAATGTTGGTTCTCTTTATGAAAAGCGCACCCAATTGCAGATGGAACTGCTAAAGTCAGGCGTTTTTTCCTAACATAAAAATATTTAAACTATGCAAAAAATGATGTTGACATTTATTTTACTCCACATTATGCTTTGGCCAGTTAAAGGTCAAATTCTTCACCTGGACAGCTTGGTAAAAATTACAGGCTATCTAAGTAAGGAGGATAGCTGTTTATACTTTCAAATTGAGAATGTTTCTGATTCTGTTTTAGTCCTAAATGAAAAAAATATCAATTTTCATGAAGTTAGAGATAATGAATGGGCCGCAGATTTAAGTCTTGTAACTTCCAGTCAATCTTTATTACAGCCAAGTTTCGGATGTTTTATGAGATTCAAAAGCTTAATTCCCAAGGAAAAATATACAGCAGTTGCATATAATTTTCCCTTGCCCAAAAATCCTGAAATATTCAAACTGTTTATTCAAATCGATTACATACCTGTTCCTTCTAATTTGATATTTTTTGAAAACATTTTATACGATGATTTTATTTTTATTGTAAAAAATCAAAAACTCAATGTTCATTCCTATGACGTAAAATTAGGGATAAAAGTAAATGACTCAATTAACCCATGTAAATCATTTTTTCAATCAAATTAAAAAAACCAGATTATCTAAATAGCAAAGAATAAATGTTAATAAATCTCTACTAAATAAAGCCAGGCACGAAAAGATGAATGGTCTTTCTTTGTTATTTGCCAAACCGTTTTCACTGCTAACAAATACTGCCAGTTTTAATGGCCACGGATTTCCCCATAAATACCTTCTAGTACTTCTCGAATTATTTCATGCACTTCACTAAATTCAACCACCTCCAACCTTGATTTTCGCAAAAAAGCACTCCATTGCTTCAAGCGATTCTCATCGCTTGCAAATTTATCCTTAAACAAAGAATGGTTCCCGATGTAAGGAGTCTGTCGGTTTTTAAAAGTGGCTTTGATCGCAGCCAGCAGAATTGTTCGATCATATTTTCCTGGTTGTAACAATCGGTACAGATCATAAAAATCTTTCATCCGACTGTTCAATTCGCCAAGATCAATCATCGCTTCGAATTTTTCTGCAATAACCGTTTCAACTGAATATGCCTGAATCTCCGGGGCTTCAAGATCGAGAAGGACAGGATATGCCATCCAAACAGGTTTTGGCGTGACGACATCGCCAAAGCCAATATCTATTTGCAGATTCTGTTTGATATTGCCAAGTTGAGCTAATACTTTAAGCCGAACCCCCGGATATTTACCTTCATTCGTGATGGTTGTGGTCGAAATGGAATCAGCATGAAACACAACACCATCTGCTTCATAAGGAATGTAGCAAAGTTGGTTAAAAGCCATTTGCATACCCGCCTGGTCATTAGTAATGTGCATTCCCAACAAATCAAGATCCAGAGTCGGCCGACTTCTATCCTGTTCGAGTGCGTACAACAAAGCGCCTCCTTTTAAACAGAAGTTTTCCTTAAAATTAGACCTTGACAACCGGTACAGCATGCGCTCCTGGAAGAAACGAATTAGCAGGAGTTGGAAATCAACCTGTGTTTCCCTTGAAATTTTTTGCAGCCTGTCACGGACGGATAAAGCAATATTTTTCATACCAGAATTTCAAGATAAGACCGCATCACACCTTCAATGCCCAGGGTTTTAGCAGTTTGTAGAAGCAGCGTAAGGTTGCGATCAGGTTTGTTCAGGTAAGTTTTCAGAACTTCTTTCATGCTATCCATCCCCACGCGTTGCCGGAACCGAACCATATCACAAACCGTTCTTTCAGGGCTATACATTCGGACGGGAGCACCGTTCAGGGTTATTTCTTGTATTCCGGTTTGATAAGGTATTGTGTCCCAATAGTAAAGTTTGATCGATGGGTAAGGCGGCAGCACAACTTTCGATTTATCGGGGATGGCAAGATGGTGCTCCCCTGGTATAAAAGTGGTCAGTTCGTGAAAAAAAGCAGCAGAAAACATACAAAATACGCCATCTTTCACCATCCGGGCAACGTCCGCCATTTCATAATTGTCCGTATCGCTCCATTTGTACAGGCCGCGTTTTAGTTTTAGCACGGCGCCATTGTCTACCAGCTGATTGAGTTGGTAATAGTTTATGCCTTCCGCAAGCAGGGTGCCTGCATCAACAATACCGTGGTGCCGGGTAAAAACTTCTCGAATTTGATGCGCAACTTTCATGTTGAAAATTAAATGGATAGTACAAATATACGGCTTTGATTGATCAATGGCCGTATATTTCTTTAAAAACAAAAAAATCACCCTTCCGCCCGTGCCTTCAATGCCTCATTCATTTTTACAAAGTTGTTCCGCGTATCGGCGCCGATGCTGCGGAAAATCATGCCGCTGAGGATGCCTGAAAAGGATTCACCGTGGATGAGGTTGACCTGTCCTGGACCGAGTTCCTGGATTTCGAAGTAATGGCGGCCGTCGAACAAACCTTTGAACCAAAGCGAGCCGAGCCATTCGAAGTATTCGTTCTGCCTTACCTGCAACACTTTGGGTTTAAAAACGATGGTTTTGGCGCCGTTTTGCAGGGTATTTTCGAGGCGTTCGCCGACGGCAATCCTGCCTTTGCTTTGAACGATGAAAGGGTTCCATTGGGGATATGCTTCCAGGTTGGTGAGTACGGACCATACCTTTTCTTTGGAGGCGTTGATGACGATTTCGGTGCGAATTTGCAATTCCATGACATGAGGGTTTTTAATGAATTTGATGTCACAAAGTTGCGGGCGCTCCGGACGGACCTCCATTAACAATTGTAAATAAAAACCTACTTCATGATTCTTTTTCGGATGCGGCTCATGGAAACGGGTGTGATGCCAAGGTAGGACGCAATGATGTGGTGGGGCACCCGCAACAGCAAATCGGCGTTGTGCTCCACGAATTTGATGTAACGTTCCTCGGGTGTGTCGAGCAAAAACGACGACAGGATCATTTGAGCGTTGATGAATCGTTGCTCGGCTACTTTTCGGGTAAAAATGTTTATTTTGGGTAAAATGCGGTACAATTCCTCCAGTTTTTCGTGGCGAAGTACCAAAAGTTCGCAGTCTTCCAGAGTTTCCAGGTACTGTAAACTCGGCGCCTGACGCAGGAAACTGTCGTAACTGCTGGCGAACAATCCTTCCCGGAAAATAAACCCGGTGATTTCCTCGCCGTCCTTGGTGTAATACAGCCGCAGCAGTCCTTTGTTGATGAAAAACAGTTCGCGGGTGATTTGTCCGTAATCCACGAGGGTGAATTTTTTCGGCACCTGCCGAAACGTGAACACGTTTTCAAAAACGGCGCGTTCGTGGGCGTCGAGGTGAACGAAGCGTTCAACGGTTTGGTGCAAAAGGGTGAACATGGTACGACAGGAGCCTTTTTTATGGGGCGTCTTTCATGCGAAGGTACGTACGTCGGCGAAAAAACGTCTTTGTAACATCTGCGCGAAACCACACTATGGATGGGCGGAGAAGAGGATTTTACATTTTTCGGCACATGAATTTGGCAGTACTTTACATTTTTTCGCACATGAATTGGGCAGTACCTTACATTTTTTACCACATCATTTTGACTAATATTACATTTTTCCCCAGATAAACTGCTAAATTTGCCCTCTGTATTGAACTAAAAGCTTGTTCATGAAAAGGACTTTGTACCAAAACCTCTTAGCCTGGAAATCAGACCAGCGGCGAAAACCGTTGCTTTTGCAGGGAGCGCGACAAGTGGGTAAAACCTGGCTCATCAACGAATTTGGCAAAAACGAGTATAAAAACTACGTTTATCTGAATTTTGAACAAGTGCCAGGTCTAAAATCAATTTTTACCCAGGAACTTTCCCCTGAAAAAATCATTGAAAACATCGGTTTGTTTCTGGGTAAAAAGGTGGTTGCCGAGGACACCTTGATTTGTTTTGACGAAATTCAAGTTTGCCCCGAAGCCCTCACCAGTCTGAAATATTTTCAAGAACAAACGCCTGCCTATCATATCATCGCTGCGGGGTCACTTTTGGGGGTCAGTTTGGGAAAAACGAGTAGTTTTCCCGTCGGGAAAGTCAATTTCTTAACACTTTATCCTTTGAGCTTTTCAGAATATTTGGAAGCCATTGGTGAACAGCTTTTGGCTGAAAAACTCCTGTTTTTGGAACCCTTACCCGAAATTTTGCATGAAAAATTGATCAACCACTTAAAAATGTACTTTTTTTTGGGCGGTATGCCCGAGGTTGTGGCTGATTACATCCAACACAAGGACATCAATGCGGCGAGGAACATCCAGCATGATATTCTTCAAGCCTATCAACGTGATTTTTCCAAATATTCCGACCCTTCCCAAGCCATTAAAGTGACAGAAATCTGGAATTCTGTCGCTTTTCAATTGGCTAAGGAGAACAAGAAATTCATGTACAATGATGTAAAAGCCAATGCGCGTTCCACGGCTTACCAGCAAAGCATCGAATGGTTGAGGAATGCAGGGCTTATCCATATTGTTAATCAAATCCGGGCTGCCAAACTGCCGATTTCCGGCTACGCCGACCATTCAAAATTCAAAGTCTATCTATTAGACACGGGTTTGCTGGGCGCGCTCCTGAATTTATCATCTGATATCATTTTACAACCCAACGACCTTTTTTCAGAATACAATGGGGCATTTGTTGAAAATTATGCCTGCCTGGAATTGTTGAAAACCATTGCGCAAGACTTGTTTTATTGGTCCTCCCAAAGTGAAGCGGAGGTCGATTTTGTTTTTCAATGGAACAATGAAATTTATCCCCTTGAAGTGAAAAGTGGCGCTAGCCGCAACACGAAAAGCCTCCGAAGTTATGCTGACAAATTTGAACCAAAATTGTTGCTGCGGGCTTCTCCCAGAAATTTCATCCAAAGCGATGATTTCGTGAATATCCCGCTTTATGGTTTGATGGGGATAAAATCCTTGTTGAAGGCATAAAACATCAAACCCCAGAGGGAGTCATCGATGAAGAATTGCTTATATGCCAGAAATACATTAGTTTGTGTTTCCTGCAAAATAGTACGACATGAAGAAATGCATCCTTTTTCTCGGAATGATGATACTAGTGTGCTTCTTGCATGCTCAAAAACGTGATTATGTATGGGTCACCGGCGACGATAGTTTTAACCCTAATCCTATTTTCGGTGGGATTACATTTAATTTTAATGGTGATACCGTAGTAGTTTACAAAGAAGATCGGTATATGGAATTTGGAAATGGTAACAATGCCGCCATCAGTACTTATTCAGGATCATTACTGTTTTATACCAATGGGTGCAGCTTAGCAAATTTTCAAAACGAAATGCTTGAAAATGGGGATAGTATCAATGCTGGCCCTATTTTTAATTCCTACTGCAGTGGTACCACTTCAGGATATCCTTCAGGAACACAAAGCACCATTATTTTGCCTTTACCTGAATCTGACAGTATTTATTACTTGTTTCATAAAAGAGTAATTTTGATAACCAATCCCCTTAATGTTTTTACCCTGGAACTACTGTATTCGGTTGTTGATATGTCGGCTAACAATGGAACTGGAAAGGTTGTCTCCAAAAATGAGATATTTCATCAAGACACCTTTGCCTTCGGCGACATGACTGCCGTCCGTCATGCCAACGGTGAGGATTGGTGGCTGGTTTCTCCCGGTGATCGGAACAACAAATATTATGTTTTCAAATTCGATGCTGACGGTATTTCTTTGGTACACAATCTTGCACTCGGAGATTCTACTCCCCCAAACGGCGAAGGAGGAGGCCAAGTAATGTTTTCTCCCGACGGCAGCAAATACATCCGCTACAATCCCAAAAACAAAATCCGTATGTACGATTTTGACCGATCTACAGGACTTTTGAGCAATTATCAGAACATCGACGTCGATTTTGGTGGACTTGATCCATTCGATGGTGGCATGGCCATTTCACCGAGCGGACAATTTCTTTACATCACAGCTAAAATATATTTGTATCAATTTGACCTTTTTGCATCTGATATTAGTGCTTCACAAGCATTGATTGGCGAATACGACGGTTACGGCGATCCGTTTGCTACCAATTTCGGCAGCGGAATCATGGGTCCAGATTGCAAATTGTACATTTTTCCAGGCAATGATTCAAGGGCAGTTCATGTAATCCACAACCCCAACG
>JADYZK010000397.1 GCA_020853175.1 Bacteroidales bacterium | reverse complement strand
TTATTAGTACTTGCGTTTTTGGTAATGCACATTATCAATTTCTTTTGGATTATAAAATTCAATCCCGAGCACATCGAAAACCTTTCAAATGGCGAGTACGAACTTGTTTCAAGTCTTTTTAAAGAAAGTCTTTTGTATGGGGTTTTCTACATAATAGGTGGCATTTTATTGGGTATCCACCTTTCACATGGTTTCTGGTCCGCATTTCAAACATTAGGGTTGAGCAACAAAAACTGGTTGACACGCTTGCAGTTTATCGGAAAACTTTATGCAATTGTTATTGCAGTTGGTTTTTCAATTATCCCGTTGTATTTCATGTTAGGTTTATATAAATAAGGAAGTTGAATATGAGCATATTAAATTCAAAAATACCGGAAGGCCCATTGGCCGAAAAGTGGAGTAAACACAAAGGCGCCATAAAAGTTGTGAGTCCGGCCAACAAAAGAAAGCTTGAAATTATTGTTGTAGGAACTGGTCTGGGTGGTGCTTCTGCTGCTGCTTCTTTAGCCGAACTTGGTTCTAAAGTAAAAGTATTTTGCTATCAGGACAGTCCGCGTCGTGCACATTCCATTGCCGCACAGGGTGGAATAAACGCTGCAAAAAACTATCAAAACGATAATGACTCGGTTCATCGCCTGTTTTACGATACGATAAAAGGTGGAGACTATCGTTCACGCGAGGCCAATGTTTATCGTTTGGCCGAAGTTTCGCCAAATATTATCGACCAGTGTGTTGCGCAAGGCGTACCATTTGGCCGTGAATATGGTGGCTTGCTTGACAACCGCTCGTTTGGTGGTGTATTGGTAAGCCGCACTTTTTATGCGCGTGGCCAAACCGGACAACAATTATTAATAGGTGCATACCAGGCTTTAAACCGCCAGATTGCCAAAGGTGCAGTTGAAATGTACAGCCGCCATGAAATGCTCGACATTGTAAAAATTGATGGTAAAGCACGAGGAATTATTGCCCGTGATTTGGTTACCGGAGAAATAAAACGATTTGGTGCTCACGCGGTTGTTGTAGCCACCGGCGGTTATGGAAACGTGTTTTTCCTTTCTACCAATGCTATGGGAAGCAACGGTTCTGCATCATGGCAATGTTACAAACAGGGTGCATTCATGTCGAACCCTTGTTTTGTACAAATCCACCCAACTTGTATCCCAGTTCATGGCGACCAGCAATCGAAATTGACATTAATGTCAGAATCACTCCGAAACGATGGAAGAGTTTGGACTCCAAAGAAAAAAGAGGATGCTGTTAAATTGCAAAAAGGCGAAATTGGTCCAAATGATATAAAAGAGGAGGATCGCGATTTTTATTTGGAAAGAAGATATCCATCTTATGGAAACCTTGTTCCGCGCGATGTTGCTTCACGTGCAGCGAAAGAACGTTGCGACGAAGGCTTTGGTGTAAACGGTGAAGGAAAAGCTGTTTTCCTCGACTTTAAATATTCGATTGAACGACTTGGTAAAAAGGTAATTGAAGCACGTTATGGAAACTTGTTCCAGATGTATGAAAAAATTACAGACGTCGATCCATATAAACAACCGATGATGATTTACCCGGCTATCCACTATACAATGGGCGGAACCTGGGTTGATTATAACTTGATGACAGCAGTTCCAGGTTTATATTCAATCGGTGAAGCTAACTTCTCCGATCACGGCGCCAACCGTCTTGGAGCTTCGGCATTGATGCAGGGACTGGCAGACGGATATTTCATCCTTCCATATACAATTGGTGATTATCTGGCCGATGAAATTATGGTTCCAAAAATCGACACAAACAAACCTGAGTTTGTTGCAGCAGAAAAAGCTGTAACTGGTCGTATTGAAAAATTATTCAACATAAAAGGTTCAAAATCGGTTGATTATTTCTACAAGAAATTGGGACAAATCATGTGGGATCATGTTGGAATGGCACGGAATGAAAAAGGCCTAAAGAAAGCAATTGCAGAAATCAAGGTAATTCGTGAAGAATTTTGGAAAGATGTTAAAGTTCCAGGCGAACTGAACAACCTGAATCCAGAGTTGGAAAAAGCAGGCCGTGTTGCCGATTTCTTTGAAATTGGAGAACTGATGGCACGTGATGCACTCGACAGAAACGAATCGTGCGGCGGTCATTTCCGCGAAGAATCTGCTACCGAAGAAGGCGAAGCAAAACGCAACGACGAATTGTTTACTTACGTTTCGTGCTGGGAATACAAAGGCGAAGGAAAAGAACCGGAGCTGCATAAAGAACCGTTGATATTTGAGAACATTAAGCTGACACAGCGTTCGTACAAATAATCAATAGAAAACAATCAATAATAAATCTGTAAGATTATGGCTGATATAATTCTAAAAAAACTCAATATAAAAGTCTGGAGACAAAATAGGGCTTCAGAAAAGGGGAAATTTGAAACCTACACAATCGAGAATATTTCGCAAGGTTCTTCATTCCTGGAAATGATGGATATCCTGAACAATGAACTCATCGAAAAAGGTGTAGATCCGATTGCTTTTGACCACGATTGCCGTGAAGGTATTTGCGGAACTTGTAGTTTGTATATCAACGGTCGCCCACACGGACCAGACACTGAAGTTACTACCTGCCAGTTGCACATGCGCAAGTTTAAAGATGGCGAAACAATTACCATTGAACCTTGGCGTGCAAGAGCATTCCCAGTTATCAAAGATTTAATTGTTGACCGATCGGCATTTGAAAAAATACTTCAGGCGGGGGGATTTGTTTCTGTAAACACAGGTGGTGTTCCTGATGCAAATTCAATTCCAGTTGCTTATGAAGATGCTGAAGAAGCAATGGATGCGGCAGCTTGTATTGGTTGTGGCGCCTGTGTGGCAGCTTGTAAAAACTCATCGGCCATGTTGTTTGTTTCAGCGAAAGTTTCGCATTTGGCCAAATTACCGCAAGGAAAGGTTGAAGCTAAAACCCGTGCCAGAAATATGATCTCTAAAATGGATGAACTTGGTTTTGGTGGCTGCACCAACACTGGAGCTTGCGAAGCTGAATGTCCAAAAAGCATTTCTATTGTTAATATTGCCCGTTTGAACAGGGAATATTTGGTGGCAAGAATGTCAGAATAAATAACTTTCTTCAAAGTTATAAACTTTGAAAAAGCGTACATAATATTATAAGAAAGCCTTCCTGTCAATTGATTGGAAGGCTTTTTTTATAAAACTAATTGACATCAGATTGTGAATAAGTATGTGAGCGAACAAATAAAATCCTGTTCCGGATTCATTAACTTCGCAAGAAACTGTACAGAATT
>JADYZK010000396.1 GCA_020853175.1 Bacteroidales bacterium | reverse complement strand
CACCAATGGCGTCCAACCGATCGGCATCCTGAACAATTTGAAAGGCAAGACTTTTCTCTCCTTTGAAATCAAAAGAGCGTTTAAAAGACATGTTCTCAACAATATACATCACTTCCTCAAAAATATTCTTGTCAAGAGGTAGGGTGTTGAGAAATTCTCGAATCATTCTTGGACCAATGGTTTCGTCACCGTCGTGAAATTTCGAATCGCCCACATCGTGCAACAGACTGGCCAACGAAACCACGGTCATGTCAGCATTCATTTTCTGCGCCATTTCAACGGAAATGTTGAACACCCGCAGCACATGCCACCAATCGTGTCCGGCTTCTGCTTTTTCTAAAGTCTCCATCACGTAGTGCTGAGTGGCTTCAATCATTTTTTCATTATCTATCATTGATTCAAATAGTTAATGATGGGCTGAAGCGATATATGCTTGCTCCCATCTATTTGAAAAATGGAACTCAATTGAGCAATTTGTCCAAACTTGAGGTAACTATTCCATATATGCTCGATGTACCACTCAGGTTCGTGGCCCCAGCGGTTATCATGGGCTTTTCTTTTGACAAAAGTCTGATAATCAATGGTTACGAAAAGTCGTTTATCGAACATTTTACATAAAGGTTGAAACCAATAAATGAGCAAACCTTCGGCAATAACCAAATCGTTTTCTTTGTTTTCGGCCACAATGACTTGAAGGAAACGCTCGTGGTCAATGGAATCGGGATGCTCCCAATCAATTCGCCCGTTAATGGTAGGAAGCTGTTCAACAGGTTTTACGAAGTCGTCCTGACAAAGGGTAATCACCTTTTTATTTTGGAAATAGTCCCTAAGTTGCTTGGCCAGCGTAGTTTTACCGGCAGTGCTCACACCGCCAATTGCTATGATCATCAGTTTAATTCGTTGTGAAGGATTTTACTTTTCGTCGGTTACAGGAGTGAATTGCAATGCACCCACATCAGCAGACGGGATGCGCGATATACCTCTCAGATCGAGAGGATAATCATTTGCAATTTCTGGTTTTCCTTTTCCGATGACCGGCGACAAACTGTCGGGTTCGTAGTCAAAAAGCGGATATTTTTCAAGGAGTGGATCTTCATTGATGAAGCTGGAAGAAAAAACCGGTTGGTTCTTCCAAGGATCTTTCAGCTTAATGAAACAATGGTCGAAAAGATAGGTTGTATCAGTTCCTGCCACCAACTCCCGTTCAATTTCGTCGTCATTGGAACCGTAAATAATGCTGTTGCCAAAAGACAAATTGATGGGCACAGGGATGGGATTGTCCAAAGAATCGAGAAGAAAATTATTGAAAAATAAAGCGGCTGTATTACGGATTCCGTAACTCCAATTGTTAATTAAAGTGCTGTGTATGAAACGATAAGCTCCTCCGGAGGTGAGGGCAACAGCGTAACTTCCACAGTTAGCCACCACCACATTGCTGGCATCAATAGCAAAAAGACGGCTAAAAATACCCATACCTGTGTTGTTTTCAATTACTGTGTTGCTGAGGGTGAGTTGGTTGGAAGTAGGTCGCAAAAACGATTCTGCTTGCAGACCGATGAATGCATTTCTGATGATGGCATGATCTATTTCATGGTTAAAGCCTGCACGGCCTTCCATCAACCAGATGCGGTCCCACTGGCCGGGCACATCACGGTAATCGGCATCAAGCCGGTCGCCCTGAAAAGTAACCGGATTTTCCAACGTCCCTCTCACTTTGAGCATGCCATCCACATAAGCCCACAAGCCCGAACCATCATGGAAATGAACGCGTGTTCCTTCTTCGATTACCAGCGTTCCGTATGAATTGATCAATGCATAACCATACACCACATAAGGCTTATCGGCAGTCCAGTAAACAGTTTCGAGGCTATCGGCCACAATCTTAAATTTTGGAAAATTCCCTACCTTCTGATCGGCGATAATATAATGGGCATCTTGTCCCCAAGCAACCAACTTTACCCTTTGTTCGTTGCCGTTGGTCATAAAAACAAGGTCATCTTCGACCACGTAAGGATTGTTTTGATCGCGCGGATCAATCGTGGCTTTCACCAGCACATATAGGCTGTCGTTGGGTGCCAAATCAACATCCTGTATGTTTAATCCTGCAATGCCATCAACATTCATCCGAAATACAGACTGTTGACCGAGAGTAAGCTGTATATTGCTGATATTGATACGCTTATTGCTGGTATTATAAACCATCAATTTGCGGGTTACGGTGCCTAAGGATGAAAAAACAGTATCAAAAATCACCGAATCGGCAGAAAAAGTGAGCTTGAGGTTTTTGTCGTTGCTCACCAGATCATCTTTGCGACACGCCGTTGATGCCATCAAGGCACTGATGACCAAGAGACTGAATATAAATAGATTACGTTTCATTGTTATAAATAAAGTTGGCGGGCAAACAAAAGTGCAAAGTTAAACAACTATTGCTAAGCGTAAAATGTTGCGTTTTATTGTATTTTTGCCCTGAAACACGAACAACAATGTTAACTTATAAACGGACATTTTCACTTCTTTTCTTCCTTATGTGTTGGGCTTTTTCGGGTCAAAACACTGCCGTTTCGCAACAAGTGGCCGGCGATTTCAAACCCAATCCCTGGGTGCTGGGAGGCGATTTCGGTATTGGTTTTTCATCTTTTGGAAGCAATATTTTGGTTTCGCCTCAATTGGGATACAAAATCACCCCTCGTTGGGAAGCCGGCCTAAGGCTCACCTACAACTTTTACAGTTTTAAAGATGCAGGGTTAAAGTATTCGTCGCATAATTACGGCGGTGGCCTTTATACTTCTTATGATATCTATAAAGGCTTATTTGCACACGTAGAGAATGAACTTTTAAGCTATAACAGACATAGAATGAACAATATAGGCACCATTAACAAAGACCGTATTTTAATTCATTCGTTTTTCGTGGGAGGAGGTTTTAAGCAATACTTTACTGCTAACAGTTACGCAAGCCTGATGCTGCTGTATAACCTCAACGAAACCTTTGATACTCCCTATCAAAATCCGATGTTTCGCATTGGATTCGGCTTTGGCCTCTAACCCAAACCATTTACAATTTTTTGCTTAGCTTAAAGATGCCGTATCTTCCGCTTCATCTTTTTGGTTCAATTCGCGAAGGATTTTACGCACATCCAACTCCGTAGAAGTGAGTTTTTCTTTGCATACCTGAATTAAAACAGCTGCCCGCTGCACCTTTTCTGAAAGCTGATCTACTGTGATTTCACCCTTTTCCATTTCCGTCACAATGATTTGCAACTCCTCGAAGGCCTCAGTGTAATTTATTTTTTCTTTCATGATGATTGATTTTCTGTTGATTTTGTATCTACTGTTGAAATGAAACTGCCTTGGGCCAATACCGTCTCCACTTTGTCGCCTTGAGCCAATAAAGAGCTGTCGGTGAGTATTTTACCCTGGTGGTAGCTCAAGCTGTAGCCGCGTTTCAAAACATTTTCCGGTCTTAAAAGATCCATGCTTTTTTGTAAGGCTGTAATCTGCTTGCTGTTATCATTCAATAAAACTGAAGTGAGTTGTGTGAGGCTTTTGCGCGATCTCTCCAAGTTTCTGTTGTGATGTTCCACTAACTTCATTCCCGAATGTTGAAGCAGCACCTTCGCTTGCTCAATACTGTTTCCGGCTACTTGTAAATGCTTTTGTCCTAAAAAGTGCATCTCAGTTTTGAGGGCTGCTAACTTACTTTTTCGATTTTCAAGATGTTTTTCCACCTTCATTTGAAGGTAATACAT
>JADYZK010000395.1 GCA_020853175.1 Bacteroidales bacterium | reverse complement strand
CTTTTCGAAATTCCAAAACTTTTTTCCTTCGGAACATGCTTACCGATGTCAAATTTTGCAAAACAATGGCGATGCGGTTGGTGCCATTGGCCACATCAATAGGGAGGCCCAAAAAGAGAAACAACGACAGTGAAATGACTGTTCCACCGCCTGCAAGGGTGTTGATGAAACCAACAATGGTGCCTGAAACAACGAGGGCTATAACTTCTATCCAGTTCATTGGAAAGTGTTTAAGATGAGAGGGCTATTCATTTGAGGCTTTTTCGGTAGGGATAATTTTTTTTCCAAGCAAACGGATCAGCCCCCACAAAACAGCTATTGAAATCAACATTAATATCCAGGTAGGAATGCCAAAAGCGGCAGGAATAGTTCCAATAAATATGGCTACTAAGCCAACGGTTAACGCATACGGCATTTGTGTGCGCACGTGCTCAATGTGGTTGCAACCGCTGGAGATGGAGCTCAGAATGGTGGTATCGCTAATGGGCGAAACGTGATCGCCCAAAATGGCTCCCGACAACACGGAAGAAACCACGCTGTAGAAAATGGTTAGGCTATGGGTGTGTTCAATCCCTGCCGAGGTGGTCAACAGCCACGACGAAGGTAAAATCAAAGGATATAAAATTGCCATTGTTCCCCAGGAGGTGCCGGTGGAGAAGGCCACCAATGCCGCCAACACAAAGGTGAAAGCGGGTATCAAATAAGGTGAAAATGAAATTCTCATGAGGCTTTCAGCAATAAAATCGGCGGTGTGCAAATGATCGGTCACCAATGCCACCGACCAGGCTAAGGTCAGAATAACGATGGCGGTAAGCATCACCCTGAATCCTTCGATGACACTTTCCATCGCTTCAGTAAGTTTAAGAAGTTTTTGCGAAAGGGTGAGAACGATGGCCACTACAAGTGCGCTGATGGACGACCACAACAAGGCTGCATACGAATTGCTGCGACCAATAATTTCTGAAATGCGGGTGGTGGTCGAAAGTTGTTCGTTGTGCCAAATGCTGCTGTCCCAACCTGTGTAAATCAATCCGGCCAATGTGCCGAAAATAATCACTGCCACCGGCAAAATAGCGTTGATGGCCCTGGGTTTTTTACCGCTGCGAAGAAAATTGTCGGCACTATTTTTTGTGTTTTTGGGGTTATTTTCAACGCGGGTCGCGCTGCTGTTACGGGCAAGAGTTTCAGCTTTTAGCATCGGACCATATTCACGTTGTTGCCAAACGAGCATTAAAATAAAAATGAGCGTGAGGATGGGATAAAAGCTAAAAGCCAAGGAGTTGAGAAAAACGGTATAGGCTGATTGGTGAAGTCCGATCACATCCAAGCCGGCTTGAATATAACTCAGTTCGGCACCAATCCAAGTGGTGACAAAGGCAATGGCCGCAACGGGAGCCGCCGTTGAATCAACAATATAAGCGAGCTTGGCGCGCGAAACTTTCAACCTATCCACCACCGGCTGCATGGTATTTCCAACAACAAGTGTGTTGGCATAATCATCAAAAAAAATCACCACCCCAAGCAGCCAGGTAACCAATTGACCCGAACGTGGTGTGCGTGCCAGCTTGCTGAGCCGGTTCACAACGCCCATCATTCCTCCGTTGACCGAAATAAGTTGCACCATCCCACCTATCACCATCGAAAAAACAATGATGGACAAATGGCCCTTATCGAGCAGCGACTCCATCACATAGGTGTCAATCACCGCGAGGAAACCTTTGCCAATCGCCATGAAAAACCCCAATCCTTGATAGGAATACATGATGGTTGTTCCAACTAAAATACCTACAAAAAGGGCCGTAAACACCTCTTTCAGCAGCAAAGCCAACGCGATGGCTACCAAAGGCGGAAGCACCGACATCCACAGCGGGATGGGGTTTACCTGCTGTTCCCAGCTAAAATCATCCGCTTCGATGCGTAAAAGTTCTTCTTTCGGGAAATCGTAGTTAATAGTGGCGTTATGCTGTTGAAAAACGATCGTCAAAGGTTTACCGTTGAGCTGAATCACTTTTGATGCCGTGGGTTTTTCTGCACTATCAGCTTTCATTTCAATCACTATGGCTTGCTTCACGCCAAGCATGATCACCTTTGGAAGGCGTACGTCATAGGTGTTGGTTCCATTTGCCGTGGCAAAACAAGCTATCATCACCAAAAACAAAGCAGCGATTTGACGCAGCATAGGCTTTAACCTTTTTTTTGAAGGCGTAAAGATAGTTTTTTTGTCAGGTTGATGAACAGCAATTCGTCAGTGAAGAAATGATGCACTTCATGGTTTTTTAATACGATTTTTTTGAAGCTGGTAGCTCTTACAATGCCGTTTTATTCTTGATAATAAACCCTTTTCACTCTTCGCGAAATACGTGTAAGTATCTCATACGGGATAGTTTGTGCAGCAGTAGCAAAGGCATTGAGTGAATGTTGATCGTCGAAAACAATCACCGCATCGCCTTCCTCAGCATTGATATGGGTGAGGTCAATCATGCACATGTCCATGCACACATCGCCAACAATGGGTGCTGGCTTGTTGTTTACAAACAGTGTTCCTTTTCCATTGGAAAGCCATCGGGGTAAGCCGTCAGCATAACCAATGGGGACAATCCCGATTTTGGAGTCGTTTTCTACCAGTGTTCGGCGGTTGTAGCCTACGCTTTCGCCCTTTTTTACGATTCTCGTTTGGCTTAAATTTGATTTGAGAGCAAGCACGGGCAACAATTTTTCGTGCTCCCAACCGCCCGATGCTACGCCATACACGCCTATACCCAAACGCACCATATCGAAATGGGCTTGAGGAAAGCGAACGATACCTGCCGAATTAAGGATATGACGATCGAAGGGTGTTCCGATACGTTGCCGAAGCAATAGGCAGCATTGTTCAAAAATGGTCAGCTGCTGCTGTGTAAAATCATCATGCTCAGCGGTTTCGCTGGCCGCGAGATGTGAAAAAACTGATTGCACCTGTATCAACGGATTTTCGTTGAGGCGATCGGCTAACTGTGGAAGTTCATCGGGGCTGAAACCCAATCGTCGCATTCCAGTATCAATTTTTAAGTGAACTTTCACCTTTTGTAGGTTTCTGTCCACGCGTTTTATGGCTTCTTCTAACAAACCCAACACCCTAAAGCTAAAAATTTCGGGTTCCAAATCGTAATGCAGCATGGCATCGAAGCTTTGTTCCTCAGGACTCATCACCATGATCGGAATGTGGATGCCGGCTTTGCGCAACTCAACACCTTCGTCGGCGTAGGCTACCGTAAGGTAATCTACATGATGAAACTGAAGCACATTGGCAATCTCGTAACCACCGCTACCATAGCTAAATGCTTTCACCATCACCATGGTTTTCACACCGGGCTCAAGTAAGCTTTTGTAATAGTTGAGGTTTGAAACCATATTGTTGAGGTTGATTTCGAGGATGGTTTCATGCGCTTTTTGTTGCAAAAGCTGACTGATGCGTTCAAAACCAAACACACGTGCCCCTTTGATGAGGATAGAGCTGCTCTG
>JADYZK010000394.1 GCA_020853175.1 Bacteroidales bacterium | reverse complement strand
TGGATGCCAAAGGATACTACATTGACCAAGTGATTGACGGTGAAACAGTTGCAGAGGTATTGGATTATGTTCAGTACAACTCAAAAAAATTGGTTCGCACCGTTGAAACCTGGGTGATGACGTCAGTGAAGTCAGGTAAAATTTCGGCAGAAGAAGGAAAAGAATTTTTATCTATTTATCGCTCAGGTCTTTACGGTTATACCTATCTCGAATAAATTCGCATGACATCGCATTGCGTCACCGGATTTGGCGAAACGGTGCTCGACATCGTGTTGGGCTCGCAAAGCATTCAAAAAGCGCTGGCCGGAGGCTCTATTCTCAACACTTTGGTGTCGTTATCAAGAGCAGGATTCAGTTGCCGTTTGATTTCCGAAACCGGAAATGATGCTGCGGGCGAGCTCATTCATCAGTTTTTATTGAAGGAAAAAGTCAATAGCGCGTTTGTGTATCAAAACCCCGATACACAAACGACGCTTGCTTTGGCAGTGCTCAATCCTTCGGGAGATGCTGCTTATAGCTTTTATAAAAATACGCCCAAAGAGCGTTTTACAAATCTGAAAATCAGCTTTCAAGCGCATGATATTTTCATATTTGGCTCCTCACTTGCCCTTGATGCTGCTGCTCGTCCCACCCTGCAAATGCTTATCAGCGCAGTGCAAAAAGCCAATGGCTTGGTATTTTATGATCCCAACATCCGCAAGCCCATCACAGAAAACGATCCGACATTGGCTTTGATCCGGTATAATTTTGCCCAAGCTGACGTTGTTCGTGGTTCTCATGAAGATTTCCTGAGTATTTTCAACACTCAAAACGTAAAGGAAATCTTTCAACTGATGCAGCCCTCCAATTGTAAACTGCTGATAATGACCTCAGCTGAGGGTAAAATTCATTTATACACTCCTCATCATTATGCCACCGTTGAAGTTTCAAAAGTGGAAGTTGTTAACACCATCGGTGCGGGCGATGCTTTCAATGCCGGCGTTTTGAATTACCTAATTATCAATGATATAGGTGTGAAGGAGCTTGATAGTCTTACGAAAAATCAATTGTTGGAAGTGGGAGAAAACGGACAAAAATATGCAGCATTGGTTTGTGCCTCCGATGAAAATTATATTCCCATAAATGGCAAAAATTAGTCAATAAAAAAGTTATTTCTTCTTTTTTAAAGCTTGCAGCTGCTGCCAATCAATGTAATATAACATCTTAATGCTTAAGCTGTTGCCAACCGGAGAATCGAACAATTTGTCCAAATTAGTAAAATAATTTCCTGAAACATCATCTCCCGACAAGAGGGTATAAACCGCGTTTTTCCACACCAGCAGCAGCTCACTTCCAGGCGCAAAATTCCATCGGTAAATCATATCCACATTAAATGCATTGACCGAAAAATCGTGTTTTTCATCATAGAAATTGGGCTCAAGCTCGGCATCGGCTTTCAAATCGAAATAACTGAGATAATCAACATATAGGAGATAATGCCTCAAACGCAACGCCAGCGAGGCTTTCGGACTAAAACTATAATTTAAACTCAACGAACTGGTGATGTTGTTGACGTTTCTTTTTCCGAAAATAATCGCCGTTTGTTGGCCAGCGCCGACGTTGGTTACAAATCCAATATCATTTTTACTGATGTCCACCATCAGGCTGGGAGTAATTAAGAAGTTTTCAGAAATCTTCCATCGTGGTGTGAGGGTAGTCCACCAGTTAAACAAGCTCCATTCGGGATACAGCATCAAACCAAAGCGGTAATCCAGCAAAAACTTTTTTCTGTAATCGGGCGATCCGAAAAAGTTGGTATGAAATCGCCAAGGTCGTTGAAAGTAGCGGCCTTGTGTGCGCGACTCAAAAAAATCGAGCTTTCCCAGCGGATAAACAGAAAAGTTTCCTCCTAAAGTCAAGTGCTTCACAGTGGTCAGTCGCGTGTTGCCACCAATTTCTATGGAACTAAATTTCAAGGGCTGATACTGTGAAATTTGATTGATAAAGAGATAACTTGATTTCTTTAAAAATCTGCCCTTGGGCTCAAAAGCATAAAACTGCAAATTGAGGCCGGCACCAATTTCGTTGTTCGACCGCTGAAAGCCCATATCATTGGGATCGTAGTCTTGCGTCATCACATTGAGCCAAATATCGGGTCTGAACGAGCCACTAATTTTGTTAAAACCCATCAACAAACGTTCGCCTAAAACGGGATGCGCAATTTCGTTGTATTGCTGGCTAATATTCAGCATAGAATAAAATTCGGTGCTGCCCTGCTTGTTGCGCAAGGCGGTTTCGATGCCTGTTACATTAGCAACACGCTTGTTGTCAGGCTGCAAAACATTGGTGTTGTAAAAGCTGATTTGCGAGTTGTTGGCCAATGCTTGTTCGGCCACCACCATATTGAAGTTGGTATAGGGTTCGGTGATGATTTTTTTGCGTTGGCCATCCACTTCCACCTCAGCAAAAGTATTGGCTGTGATGGCATTGAAAACACCAATTCCCAAACCCTTTGATGTTTTGCCCGACAACTTGGCCGCGTTGATCAGTTGCACTGTTTCGGGGTTCTTAACAATCTGCTCCTGTGAGTAAGTATCCGTCAAGTCATAATAGCCCGATGGTGTTGCGCCAATCCTCCTCGAGTAGAACACATTGCCTTTTGAAAACAATTCTGTTCCCTCGGTAAAAAAGGGTCTTTTTTCGTCGTAATACACCTCAAATGGCGACAATGAATACACCAATTCATCCGATTCAACTTGTCCAAAATCGGGAATTAAAGTCAGATCAAGGGTAAAACTTTCGTTCAAACCCACTTTCAAATCCATTCCATAATTGTAGCCTGTTCCCCACTTTTTGGTGGCGCTGTTGTGACTTGTGGAGCCTGACAGATAAGGCGTTGCACTCAATCTCATAGGAGGTGTGATGGTTTCTTCAATGCGAAGTTCGCCCATTTGCGTCAAAAAACCCTTGCGATTCACATCCACCAAATTCCAGTTGGAATATTCGCGCAGGCGTTGAATGCTTCTTTGAAAATTGATTCCCCAAGTTTGACTTTCACTGCGTGGAAAACGAATGGCGGAGTATGGAATCATCACCTCAGCCGTCCAGCCGTTGTGCGTAACCTTGGTGGCCGAGCGCCAAACGGCATCCCAACTTTCGTCTTCCTCGTCTTCGGCTATGTTGTATTTCATGTCCAATTGCACCCCTTTGGCAGTTACAAAAAATCCCAAACCGTTCAACCCATCGTTGAATGGATTCAAAATGATTCCGAAATAATCAGCCAACCCAAGTTTGTCTCTTTCATGCAACTCCAACGAAATGCTGTCGGGATGGGCATCTTCGCAGGAAGCAGCAAAATACAAAGCATGATCGTCGTAACCAATAAAAACGCGGGTTGCAAAAGTTGCAGCTCTGCCGTTGTAAGGTTCATTTTGAACAAAATCTTGTGCAACAGCTGTTTGGCTCCAAAAAACTTCATCCAAAACGCCATCTATATTGACTTCTCCCGTCAACCTTGTGGCTATGACGGTCTTTTTATCTTGCGCATTCAGTTCTAAATCGCTTAAAAAAAGCACTATAAATAACAATAAAATGAAAGAAACAAAACGCATAAAGGCCAGTATGGAGTGGGATGCAAATATAAATGTAGTCAGCCATTTTTTGATTTACAACAAGTTTTCGGTCTATGTGGGACATTCAACGTGAAGGTGCGCAACGATTTGAAATTTGAGGATGGTGTATATTTCAAAATTTTGTCCAAAAATCATCAAAAGACATCGTATAAGGCTAAGAAAAATCGTCATAGCTTTTGAAGTGAAACGACCTTATGGGAAGAAAGCGCGTTGTTTTGAGGTGTTGAAATTGTTTTTGAATGGCTGTTACAATCAAATAGTTCCGTATTTTTGCCAAAACAAACCAACAATTGAGCATGAATAATTATAATCGCTTTTGCTCGTCAGGGAAAAAAATTGCTATTTTAATTGATCCCGATAAACCGTCAGACGAAGCACTGATTTCGCTGGTAACAGCGGCTGATAGTTGTGGCGTTGATTTTATTTTTGTCGGCGGATCGCTGCTAACCAACAATGGATTAGACGGTTGCATCAAACTCATCAAGAGCGTTACCACCATTCCTGTTGTTCTTTTTCCCGGCAACACCCATCAGGTGAGTGCCAGAGCAGATAGCTTTTTGTTTCTGTCGCTCATTTCGGGCCGTAACGCCGAGATGCTGATCGGTGCACACGTTATCGCTGCTCCTTATTTAAAACTGAGCGGCTTGGAGGTGATTTCAACAGGTTATATGCTGATCGAAAGCGGTCGTTTTACGACGGTGAATTATATGAGTGGCAGCTTCCCAATCCCTTCCGACAAAAACGATATTGCAATGTGCACTGCAATGGCAGGCGAAATGCTGGGGATGAAACTCATTTTTATGGATGCCGGTTCGGGAGCTGTCAACCCCATCACCGATGAGATGATTGCATC
>JADYZK010000393.1 GCA_020853175.1 Bacteroidales bacterium | reverse complement strand
TGTCATCCCATGGCGGAGTGAGGCCGGTGTAATCATTGGCAAACCAGTTGCCTTCGATGATGATGATATGGTTTTGATCCACCTCGCGGATGGCGTTGGTGATGTTCACATAGATTTGCTTAAGTAAAGTGCCGTTGGGAAGTTCCCAGTTGGGTTCGTTGATGAGGTCGTAGCCGCCAATCCATGGTTCGTTGACGTATCGCTGAGCTAATTTGCGCCACAAAGCCACTGTTTTGCGTCTGTTTTCGGCACTTTCCCACAGCGAAGGTTTGGTAGGGTCGTAATCTGAGATGTTGGCATCGTGGCCTTGACCACCCGGCGCGGCATGAAGGTCGAGAATCAAATACATTTGGTTGTCGCGGCACCAATCAAGTAGGCTGTCAATGCGCACAAATCCGTTTTCAAACCAAGTGTCTTGACCTACAATAGGCTCATCCTCAATGGGTAGGGTGAACCATTTGTAGTGCATCGCCACGCGCACGCTGTTAAAACCCCACTGTTTCATGCTGTCCACATCGCGACGGGTAAAATGCTGGTCTAACCAATGCGCGTAAAAAATGTCGGTGTTGGCAATGCCAATAGTTTCGATGAGTTTGTTCCGAAACTGGGTGTGGGTGCCGGCTACGTTTTCCGATTTCATCATATAGCCTTCTTGCAGCAGCCAGTTGCCGGTGCCTATGCCGCGTAAAAGCACTTCGTTTCCGTTGGCATCATAAATGTATTTTCCGCTGCGATGCAAAAATCCTTGCGCATTTAAGGGCGAAAAAGAAGAAAAGAAGAAGAGCGATAGAAAAAGGAGGAGGGTATTTTTTTTCATTTTATGAGAGTATTTTTTCGGGATTCAAACTTTAATCAGTGCTGATGAGTTGTGCTTCGACTGCAAACTTACTGCTTTGCGGGCTAGGGTAGGTTTTTTTCAATACATCAAAAATGCGTCAAACGCTCCATTTTTTGAATTGTGTGAAGTACAAAACGATTGTTCGAAATTGATAAAATCGTCTTTCATTCCTTTAAGTCAAGGGATTAACTGCTTTGCTGTGATTTTTTTCACAACAGTTTGAAAATATCATGGATTTAATATGTAGTTTTGCTTTCTTTTTTAAAATAGCGACAAAAACAAAGAATATGAAGAAATTAGCTGTAGTGGCTTTTGGGGGCAATGCGCTGCTGAGGTCGAGTGAGCGCGGCACCATTGATGAGCAAGAAGCCAATGCTTATAACGCATGTAATAACCTTTTGAGCCTTATTGAACACAATTACAACATCGTTGTAACGCATGGCAACGGCCCTCAGGTGGGAAACATCTTGTTGGCCAACACGGCAGGACATAAATTGTATGGTTTGCCCGATATGCCTTTGGACATTAGCGTGGCCTATTCACAAGGTTTTATTGGCTATGTGATTGAACAGCAATTGCGTAACGTGTTGATGGCCCGTGATATGGACCGTGATATTATCTCTATCATCACCCAGGTATTAGTCAACAAAGACGATCCGGCCTTTTTGAATCCTACCAAACCTATCGGTCCATTCTACACCCGCGAAGAAGCCGATCAAATTTCTGCCGAAACCAAGTCGGTGTTCAAAGAAGATGCCCGCGGAAGAGGCTGGCGCAAAGTGGTAGCTTCACCCACGCCTTTGGTGATTTTCAACCGACAAACCATTGAAAAAATTGCCCGCGAAGGTCATATCGTGATCGCTGTTGGCGGCGGTGGTATCCCCTGTTTTTATGTGGAATCCAATAAGTTACAAGGGATAGACGCTGTGATTGACAAAGATTTGGCCAGCTCTTTGCTGGCTTCTCAAATCAGGGCCGACAAATTTTTTATTTTAACCGATGTGCCTAAAGTATGTATCAATTTCAATACACCACAGGAAAAATCATTGGATAAAATGACCATTGCCGACGCTAAAAAATACCTTGATGAAGGTCAGTTTGGTGAAGGCAGCATGGCTCCAAAAGTAAAAGCGGCTATTAATTTCGTGGAACGCAGCGGCAAAGATGCCATCATCACTGAGGCTACCCTTTTGGGAATGGATAACGGAGGTACTAGGGTTACCATCGTATAATTGAAAGATTAGAAACAAAAAAAGGTGTCCTAAGACACCTTTTTTTGTTTTATGATGACACGATTAACCCGCGCTTTCGTTTAATTTAACGTAAAAAGCCACCTTTTCGAGTGAGGTAATCATGTCATACTCTTCGAGATACACCTCTTTGGGAACATTCACCGGTTTGGGCGTGTAATTCAAGATGCCTTTGATGCCGGCCTTTACCAAAGCATCGGCAGTTTGGGAAGCAAAATCGGCAGGAACAGTCATAATGGCCAATTTGATGTCTTTTTCACGGATTATTTTTTCCATATCATCTGAGGAATAGCACGGCACTCCTGACATGGTATTGCCAATTTTATCGGGATTGATGTCGAAGCTGGCCACAATTTTTAGGTGTGAGCGCTTGCCGCTGAAGTAGTTGATAAGTGCCCGTCCCAAATTCCCCATTCCAATGATAGAGACATTGATGCCTTCTTGTGAGTCAATGATTTCGCCGATTAGTTCGATCAGCTCCTTCACGTTGTATCCTTTGCGCAGGGTGCCGGTGTAACCAATCAACATCAGGTCGCGCCTTACTTGTACGGCAGTGATATGCTGAATTTTAGCAATTTCATGGGAGTAAATATGGGTTTGGCCTTTGTCGAGACAGATCAATAATGCCCGCCTATATTGGCTTAGCCGTTCAATGGTTTTGTGTGGAAGATGCTTCATGCCCGTTTCGCTTTTGGTTTGCTATACGGCCACAAAAGTAACAATTGGCAAAGGTAAATTGCAAGTTTTTTTGTTAATTAATTCACATTGTTAGATAATAGCACTGTTGTGAAGGAATTGCAAAGGTGCC
>JADYZK010000392.1 GCA_020853175.1 Bacteroidales bacterium | reverse complement strand
ACAGTTTTGTGTTCAGCATCAATGAAATAACTGTTGTAGGTGGTGCCAAACTTTGTTTCCATCACCACATCAAAGGTAACAAGCTCTTTGTCTAAAACGCCAACCCAATGAACACTATCCGAAATTTTTAAAGTGTTAACTTCTTTCATATCAATGAATTAAATATTATTTCTATTGCTTACTGAATTGCAAAAATAGGCAAAAGTAAGCGAATGTGAAGGATCAAAAATGGGTTCGTTGGTTGCTATATGTCCCAAAAAAAAGGTTGTCCAAAAACTGAACAACCTTTTTTTGATTTTTAACTCAAGGCTATGCCAGCTTGTGTTTTTTTACAAAATCAATAAGAACCTCATCAAGTGTAGGTTCGCCAATTTCCTGAAGGTCGTAATAGACGCGGGTATTTGGCTTTTTGATGTTCACAATGCGGTTCAAATCAATTGGAGTTCCAATCACTACACTGTCGCAATCGGTATTGTTGATGGTAGCTTCAAGGTCTTTAAGTTGTTGATCGCCATACCCCATGGCAGGCAGCAATGTTCCAATGTTAGGATAAATAGCAAAGGTTTCGGCCAGTTTTCCAACAAGGAATGGGCGTGGATCAACCATTTCGGCAGCTCCATATTTTTGAGCAGCAACGGTTCCTGCACCAATTTTCATTTCACCGTGTGTGAGTGTTGGGCCGTCTTCAACCACCAAAACTCTTTTGCCTCTGATCAGCGAAATATCATCAACTTTGATGGGTGATGCTGCGTCAATGACAATAGCTTTTGGATTTACTTTAGCCACATTTTCTCTTACTGTTTGAATGGCTTCGGGACTGGCACTGTCCATTTTGTTGATAACAACAACATCAGCCAATCGCAAAGTTACTTCACCTGGATAGTATAACAATTCGTGCCCCGGGCGATGCGGGTCAACAACAGTGATACTTAAATCGGGGACATAGAAAGGAAAGTCGTTGTTTCCGCCATCCCATAAAATCACATCGCAACCATCAGGATCTTTCTCGGCAGCACGCAAAATGGCTTCATAGTCAACGCCGGCATAAATCACATCGCCACGCACCACATGAGGTTCGTATTCTTCCATTTCTTCTACCGTACATTTATGTTTTTTTAGGTCTTCAATCTTGGCAAAACGTTGAACTTTTTGAGCAACAAGATCGCCATAAGGCATAGGGTGACGAACGGCAACTACCTTTAAACCCATAGCCATTAAATACTCAATAACTTTGCGCGAAGTTTGACTTTTGCCGCAACCCGTGCGAACGGCACCAACAGAAATAACGGGTTTGGTGCTTTTAACCATGGTATCTTTTGGCCCCAACAAAATGAAATTAGCTCCAGCAGCGTTCACAATTGCGCTAACGCCCATAACCCTGTTGTAGGGTACATCGCTGTAAGAAAAAACACAGTCATCAACTTTCAAATCTTTGATGAGCTTAGGTAGCTCAGCCTCAACATAAATGGGAATACCCTCGGGATAAAGATCACCGGCCAACGCAGCAGGGTATTTTCTCCCGTCAATATCGGGAATTTGGGCTGCCGTAAAGGCTACAACATTGTACAAATCGTTTCCTCTAAAATAAGTATTGAAGTTGTGGAAATCCCTTCCAGCAGCACCAATAATGATCACATTTTTCTTCATAAAAAACTATTTAGGTTTGAAAAATTATTTTGATCCACAAATGTAATTTTTTGTGTGTCCAAAATCGAACGACTATCACATTTACTCAAAAATATTTTTTATAAATAACTCATCTATAACTTATTAGATTGTTAAAAAAATAACATTATTTTATTCCATTTCAATTTCCACCGCAAAAAAAGTGAAAATTACACTGTTTTACTTCATTTCTTCAGCAAAAACAGCCTAATTTAGTGCATAAAATAAAAAAGTAAAAAGCTTCCATCCTTACTTTTACTATTTTTGCAGGTTAATTTGACAATCTTTATCCGCCACAATGCTTGAATCTATTCTAAATGAGGCTTTTATAAGCGCTTACACCCATCTTTATCAACAACAACCCGAACAAAAGTTCGTCAGTTTTCAAAAAACAAGAACCGAATTTGAAGGAGACATGACTCTGGTTGTTTTTCCTTTTACCAAACAACTGCATCAATCGCCAGAAAAGATCGCCAATGAAATTGGCCAACAAATGCTGCTCGAAAACGCTCTTATTAAGCGATTTAACGTGGTAAAAGGCTTTTTAAATTTGCTGATGGATGACAGTTATTGGATTGATTTTTATAATCAAAATCTTGAAAATCTGACATTCGGTAAAGCCACTGCTCCCAAAAACGAGCACATCGTCATTGAATACTCCTCGCCCAACACCAATAAGCCGCTGCATCTTGGTCATATCAGGAACAACCTTTTGGGATGGAGTGTGGCCGAAATTTTGAAAGCCAATGGCTATAAAGTGACCAAAGTAAATTTGGTAAACGACCGCGGCATTCATATCTGCAAATCAATGATTGCTTGGCAAAAATGGGGGAAACAAACTCCGGAAGAAGCTGATCTGAAAGGAGATAAGCTGGTTGGTGCCATGTACGTTCGTTTCGATCAGGAGCTGAAGAAAGAAATCGCGACGCTTGTTTCCGAAGGAGAAACCCAAGAAAACGCTGCCAAAAATGCACCTCTAATGGTTCAAGCGCAGCAAATGCTGCGCAAATGGGAAGCCAACGACACCGAGACAAAGCAACTGTGGAGCACCATGAACGGCTGGGTGTATGCAGGATTTGATTCAACCTATAAAAAATTAGGTGTTGATTTCGACATCATTTATTACGAATCAGAGACTTATCTGTTAGGCAAAGCAATTGTTTTTGAAGGACTTTCAAAAAATATCTTTGTTAAAAAACCTGACGGAAGTATTTGGTGCGACCTCACGGCCGATGGATTGGATGAAAAACTTCTCCTTCGCTCCGATGGCACCTCGGTATATATGACCCAAGATTTGGGTACTGCAGAGCAACGTGCCACCAGCCTTTATCCACAAAAAATGATATATGTTGTTGGAAATGAGCAGAATTATCACTTTGACGTGTTAAAAATAGTATTAAAGAAATTGGGCCGCGAATGGGCCTCGGGCATTGAACATCTGTCGTATGGAATGGTAGAGCTGCCCGAAGGCAAGATGAAATCGCGCGAAGGTACCGTTGTTGATGCCGATGACCTAATGGATGAAATGATTGCCACAGCTAAACTAACCACCGAAACTTTGGGTAAATCCGATGAATTATCTGAAAAAGAAGCAGATTCCTTATACCGCCTAATTGGTCTGGGTGCCTTAAAATATTTCATGCTAAAGGTGGATCCAAAAAAAACAATGATGTTTAATCCAACGGAATCCATTGATTTTAATGGTAATACAGGCCCTTTCATTCAATATACCCATGCCCGAATACGTTCCATCATTCGCAAAGCGCAGTTGGCCAACATCAGCACGAAAGCAAAAACGACACTCAAAGAAACCCAACCAAAAGAAAAGTCGTTGCTAAAACTATTGCACTCCTTTCCAAACATCGTTGAGCAAGCCGGCGAAAACCGCAGTCCGGCCCTTGTGGCCAATTTTATGTTTGAGCTCTCAAAAGAGTTCAACCAGTTTTATCAGGCCTCACCTATCTTTAAAGAAGACGACAGTGATTTGAGAAGCTTCCGGATCGGCATCAGCAGCCTCACCGCACAGGTGCTTAAAACAGCCGGAACGCTCATTGGAATGGAGATGCCGGAGAAGATGTAATATTTCATCAAAAATTGAAAGCAAGGTCAAAAAATCGTTTTGTTTCCAAAACATTTTGCGATGCCTTCTTGTTTTTGATGAGATCAATCTCAGGAAGTTGAACGAAGTTATCGCTTGTTTTTTATCTTTGCAGATGATTGAAACAATAAGCACTAACGTCATGGACAAGAAATGTTTAGAATGTGGTGAATCTTTAATTGGGAGAGCCGACAAAAAGTTTTGTAACGATCAGTGCCGTTCAGCTCATTACCAGAAAGCCCATGCTGATGCCTCCCCTTTTATTCGCAACATCAACAATACCTTGAAAAAAAACAGGGCCATCCTTTCCAAACTCAATCCCGACGGCAAAACTAAAGTCAAAAAAAGCACTTTAGAAAAGGAAGGTTTTCAATTCAAGTATTTCACGAGCATCTACACCACCCGTGACGCCCGCACTTACTATTTCGTTTATGACTATGGCTATCTGCCTTTGGAGAACGATTTTTTTGCCTTGGTAAAAAACAGAGACATTTAACCCATAGGCACAGAATATCATTGACAGCTTTATTGAATTGAAAAGCTTATTCAACTGGGCGGTTTTAAAATCGGGTTCGGATGAAAAAACACTTCACAAACAAACCTATCGTTGGTTTCTGCTCAAGTTAGTCGTATATTTACAGCCTTAAACTGCTGTTATGTTTTTAAAAATTTATCCTGAAAATCCATCGCCTCGAGCTATTAAAACCGTGATTGATTGCCTAAATTCCGGTGGTTTGGTAATTTTTCCTACCGATACGATTTATGCTTTGGGATGCAGCATTCAGCATGCCAAGGCTGTTGATAGGATTGCCCAAATCAAAGGAATCAAAAAAGAAAAAGCCAATTTCTCTTTTATTTTTGACAACCTGAGTATGTTGGCCGAATTCACACGACCCATCTCTACCGATGTGTATAAGTTAATGCGCAGAAACCTGCCCGGACCATTTACTTTTATTTTAGAAGCCAACGGAAACATTCCAAAACTCTTTCAAAGTAAAAAAAAGACGGTCGGAATTCGCATTCCCAACGAACCCATCATCCAGCTCTTAGTTCAAGAATTAATGCATCCGATAATGACTACCAGCATCCACGATGATGACAAATTTATTGAATACACCACCGATCCTGAAATAATTTACGAGAACTTTAAAGACAAAGTTGACATTGTCATTGACGGTGGAAGTGGTGGAAATCAACCAAGTACTATCGTTGATTGTACTAACAATGAGATAGTTATCGTTAGACAAGGCAAAGGAGAACTACAATAATTAAAAAAAGGTCAAATTATCCTTGGTAATATTGATTTTTTACCTACTTTTGCACCTCTAAAACGGATGATTTGTTAGCTCAGCCGGTAGAGCATTTGCCTTTTAAGCAAAGGGTCCCGGGTTCGAATCCCGGACAAATCACAAAAAAGCCTCAGAAAATGAGGCTTTTTTTATTCCCCTATTTTTTACATTGTGTGGCACTTAAGCTTTCGATGGATTCTCCATCAGGTAATTCATAACTCATTGTATGATAGCATGCATATTTGAGTATTTTTGTCCTCATTCAAAAACATAAAAGCCGTATGAAAATCTTCAATCTTAAAACCACTTCACTTTTTGTTTCACTTTTCCTGTTTCTGTTGGCAGGCATACAACCCATTAAAGCAGAGGCTGCTTCAACCGACGGCATTGTTTCTTTTACGGTTCTTACCGTTAGCAACGGAGCCAGCTATTCGCCAAAAAACGTGTTGGCAATCTGGGTAAAAGATGCCCAAGGAAATTTTGTTATTTCGCGTAAAGTGATGGCTGCCAGCCGCAAACAACATCTCATTAAGTGGAACGCCTCATCTGGAAACAACAGCATCAGTGCCATAACCGGAGCCACTTTGTCCAATCACACAACCCAAACCATCAGCTGGGATTGTCGCGATTTAAGTGGAAATATTGTTCCTGACGGTACCTATCAAATGTGGGTTGAATATACCAGTCGCAACTCCAACAGCGGAGGCGCAGCCGGCCCATCAACCTCTGTTACGTTTACAAAAAGTACAGATGTTGTTGCGATGAATGTTCCCGATGAAACCTATTTTAAAAACATGGTGTTGAATTACACCCCGCTGAATGTTGGGATAAATGATGATTTGGAGCAGCTTCTTCAATTTAAAACTTTCCCAAACCCCTTCAGCGACAAGATAAATGTAAGCTTTGACTTACCGAAGCAGCAATTTGTCAACATTTCGGTGTATGACCAAAATGGAAAACGCCTTTCTGAGCTTGTAAACGAAGATTTGCCGCAAGGAATCAATGCCTTTTACTGGGATGGAACAGTTGAAAATGGCACAAAACTGAACGCAGGTTTATACTTTTTGCGCGTGGTTTACGACAAGAAATTATTTGTTCATAAGGTCCTGATCACCCAATAAACTACTTATTGACTTGCTTGTGTTTTCAATTTTATTTCAACAAGCTGATGAAAATAGTGTTCATCATATTCAATACAAGTAAAATCTACATTGATTATTAATTTGCCGTTCATTTTCTATCGTAATTGTTGGTAAGTGCATGTTAGATCACTACATTCTTTCAGCAAAAGCTATGATATGTCCATCAGGATCAGCGAAATAGCACACCTTATCTCCCCAATTTCTGTCGGCTATTGGACTGATCAATTTGGCACCACTTTTTAACGCATGGTCAAATTCAAACTGAACATCGTTGACAAGCAAATATAGTTCACAACGCGGAATGCCAAAGCCCATGGCAGGATGAGGCAACTTGTCGGAAAGTATTTTTGCCATGCCGCTGTTGGGCATCAACCCGAGTTTACAATTGTCGAACAACATAAACTCTGTCATACCTTGCACATGAATTGAGGGGGCACAACGAAGGATAGCTTGGTAAAAATTGCAGCTAATCTCCTGATCAGCGACATATAGAATAATTTCAAAATGTAGGATACGATTCATGATCAATTGATTTTACAATTCATCAAAAATATTGGTTTTTTATGCATCAAACTCCAAAACGACTACATTTTAAGGATTAGAAAATGAAATCAATTCCCGCGATAAGTTGAATATCCAAAAGCTGATAGCGTAATCGGAACATGGTAATGGCTTTCGTCTTTGATTTGAAAAACCACCTCAATAAAGGGATAGAAACTCTCCAAATT
>JADYZK010000391.1 GCA_020853175.1 Bacteroidales bacterium | reverse complement strand
TAAATAGAGCAAAAAAAAGAAGGCTTAAAGCCTTCTTTTTTTTTGGATATTCTCTCTAATCCACATTCACTTTTTCCACGATGGCTTTGAAAGCATCGGGATTATTCAGTGCCAAATCGGCCAACACTTTACGGTTGATCTCGATGTTGTGTTTATGAAGTTTACCAACAAAAACGCTATACGACATCCCGAACGGACGAACGGCAGCATTGATACGGATGATCCACAAGGAGCGGAACGAACGTTTTTTATTGCGCCTATCGCGATAAGCATATTGTTGACCTTTTTCGTAGGAATTTTTGGCTACAGTCCAAACATTTTTCCGACGTCCAAACTGACCTCTCGTCAATTTGAGAATCTTTTTTCTCCGAGCTCTTGATGCTACAGAATTTACTGATCTTGGCATTTTTTTAAATTTTCCGCTATAGCGCCTCCCCCATTGGAGAACTTTGATGCTATAACAAAGTTAAACAATTGATGTGTTAAAGTGAGAGCATTTCTCTGATGTTCTTCTCGTCGGCAGGGTGAACCAGCGCTGAGTAGGTCAGGTTACGCTTACGTTTGGTCGATTTCTTTGTGAGAATGTGACTTTTGTAAGCATGCTTTCTTTTGATCTTACCGGAACCCGTTAATTTAAAACGTTTTTTCGCTCCGGATTTTGACTTCATTTTTGGCATTACTGAACAATATTTAAGGTTAAATAGGTTTTCTTATTTTTTGGGGGCAATCATCATCATCATGCGCTTGCCTTCAAGTTTGGGTAACTGCTCCACCTTACCATAATCCTCTAAGGCTTGGGCAAACTTTAACATAATGAGCTCACCTTGGTCTTTATAAACAATAGATCGTCCGCGAAACAGCACATCTACACGAACTTTAGCTCCTTCTTCAAGGAAATTCATAGCGTGTTTTAGCTTAAAATCAAAGTCATGGTCATCGGTGTTGGGTCCAAGGCGAATTTCTTTCACAACAATTTTGGCCGATTTAGCTTTAATTTCTTTTTGCTTTTTCTTCTGTTCAAACAAAAACTTCTTATAGTCGAGGATACGACAGACTGGCGGGTTGGCTGTGGGGGAAATCTCTACCAGATCAAGACCTTGAGATTCGGCCAATGCCAACGCTTCACGTATAGAAACTATAACGGCTTCTACACCATCGCCAACAACACGCACCATTGGTGCATTAATACGTTCATTTATCCGATGCGGGTCTTCCTTTTTCTCCATCGGTCTTCTCGGACCTCTTCCTCTAAACTGTGCTATGGTACGTTCCTCCTAACTTTAGTTACTATCTATATTAAAGTATGTTATACATTTTCCTGAAGATTTTTAACTTCATCATTGATCATGTTTGCAAAAGTTTCTAATGTGAAGCTGCCAAGATCGCCTTCGCCCTGTTTCCTAACTGATACAGTATTTTCTGCTTCTTCCTTTTCGCCAACTACAAGCATGAACGGAATCTTACTCATTTCGGCATCTCTGATCTTACGACCAGTTTTTTCACTCCTGTCGTCAATGAGGGCGCGAATATCGGAATTTTTCAGGAACTGGGAAACTTTTTCCGCATAATTTTGATATTTTTCGCTGATAGGCAGCACAATAACCTGTTCAGGTGCAAGCCACAAGGGGAATTTTCCCGCACAATGCTCTATCAACACAGCAACAAAACGCTCCATCGAACCAAAAGGCGCACGATGGATCATCACCGGACGGTGCTTTTCGTTGTCGCTTCCGGTGTAAGTAAGGTCGAAACGTTCGGGCAAATTGTAATCCACTTGGATGGTTCCTAACTGCCATTTACGTCCGATGGCATCTCTTACCATAAAGTCCATCTTAGGGCCGTAAAAAGCGGCTTCACCTTCAACAACAATTGCGTTAAGCCCTTCTTCTTCGGCTACTTCTTTGATGGCATTTTCAGCTTTTACCCAGTTTTCTGCCGAGCCGATATATTTTTCAGGTTGCTTGGGATCACGTATGGATATCTGAGTGATAAAGTCTTTAAAATCAAGGGCTTTAAAAATTTGCATGATGATGCCAATCACAGCCTTAAACTCCGACTTAATTTGGTCAGGGGTGCAAAAAATATGTGCATCGTCTTGTGTAAAACCTCTCACACGCGTCAAACCATGCAATTCTCCGCTTTGCTCATAACGATAAACCGTTCCAAACTCAGCATATCGAATAGGTAAATCCTTGTATGAATGTGGTTTAGCATTGAAAATCTCACAATGGTGAGGGCAATTCATAGGTTTCAAAAAGAACGCCTCGCCTTCAACAGGAGTGGTGATAGGTCTAAACGAATCGGCACCATATTTATCAAAATGGCCACTCGTTTTATACAAGTTCACATTTCCAATATGCGGAGTGATAACCGGCTGGTAGCCAGCTGTTTTTTGCACTTTTTTGAGATATTGTTCCAAACGTTCGCGTAGCTCCGCACCTTTTGGAAGCCATAACGGCAATCCGGCACCTACTTTTTGCGAAAAAGTAAACAACTCTAGTTCTTTTCCAAGCTTGCGATGATCGCGCTTTT
>JADYZK010000390.1 GCA_020853175.1 Bacteroidales bacterium | reverse complement strand
TGTTTGGCTTGTTCCACGGCATTTTGACCGGTGGAGCCATCCAAAACAAGAAGAATTTCGTGCGGCGCTTCGGGAATCAATTTCTGCATCACCGTTTTAATTTTGGTGAGCTCTTTCATCAAGTTGACTTTGTTGTGCAAACGGCCGGCAGTGTCAATGATCACCACATCAGCCGATTGGCTTATTGCCGATTTAAGCGTATCGAAAGCAACGGAAGCAGGATCAGCTCCCATGCCTTGCGAAACAACCGGCACACTCGTGCGTTCTCCCCAAATCTTGATCTGGTCAACGGCGGCAGCACGAAAAGTATCGGCAGCACCTATAACAACCTTCTTCCCCGAATGCTTGAAATTATATGCCAGCTTACCAATGGTGGTAGTTTTTCCCACTCCATTTACGCCCACCACCATAATCACATAAGGTTTGATGTTGGAAGGAATTTCAAAATCGGCCCCATCACCTGAATTGTTTTCTTGCAAAAGCTCCGCAATTTCTTCCTTAAGGATGCGGTTTAGCTCACTTGTGCCCAAATACTTATCTTTTGAAACTCTTTTTTCGATACGTTCGATGATTTTGAGGGTCGTTTGAACCCCCACATCAGAAGTAATTAGAATTTCTTCCAACTCATCAAGCACCTCGTCGTCCACCTTCGATTTGCCTACAAAGGCTTTCGACAGTTTGGCAAAAACGCTTTCGCGTGTTTTCTGCAAGCCGCTGTCGAGGTCTTGCTTTTTCTCTTTACTGAAGAAGGAAAAAAGTCCCATAAGTTTGTTTTTCTTGTTTACGTGAATGGTGGAGTCTTACGCATATTTTTCCTTCCAGTTTTTATAGGGATGAGAGGAAAAGTTGGGCAATTGGTTTTATTAAGTACGTTGTTTGCAGCGATCAGAAAACAACCTAAATGAATCGCTGATGCTTCTTAAAAGATTTGGCCTCAACACAAAACAGAAATGAGCTTTCCCATCAATATGAAAAAGCTCACCTCAATATGTTGAAAACAACACTATCTTTTGCTGATGTATTCCTGCACTTTGTCTTGAGGAACAATGGATTCAGTAAATGAATAAGCCCCTGATTTAGGTGATCTTTTCATTCTAATAACTTTAGCAAACTCTTTACCGGTACCAGTTTGCAGGGTAGCAACTACTTTCTTTGCCATATCTCAAATTATTTGATTTCTTTATGTACTGTCATTTTTTTCAAGATGGGGTTGAACTTTTTCAACTCCAATCTTTCGGGTGTGTTCTTCTTGTTTTTTGTACTGATGTACCTAGAAGTTCCGGGCATACCACTGGTTTTGTGTTCAGTGCACTCCAGAATTACCTGAATTCGCGCTTCTTTTGATTTCTTAGCCATGCTGTTATCCTTTCTTTTTTCGGACGGCAAAAATATAAATTATATATGAATCTACCTAATTATAAGTCAAATTTTAAACGCAATTTTTTCTCTCTGCTCAAATCCGACTTCTTTGGATGCCTAAACTTTGTTTTTATGGTTTAATGCTGTAAAATTTGTCGCACATAAGGCTCGATTCCGGTAAAGAAAAACTCAACCGCAAGCACCATCACGATAAGACCCATCAGCTTCATCATTACTTTGTTTCCCGTTTCGCCCATAACCCGCATAATTTTATCGCCACTGAGCAAAATGACAAAAATGACAAGACAAACTGCGAGAATGGACGAGATGAGCGCGAACTTTTCATTGACTTGCTTGCTTTGATCCATCAAAATGATGGCATTGGTGATGGAGCCCGGGCCTGCTATCATAGGAATGCCAAGGGGTGTGATTGAAATATCATCCACATAAGAAGAGGCATCCTCATCGGCAATTTTCATGCGACTTAGCCGTGCATTGAGCATGTCATATCCCATGATAAAAAACAAAACTCCGCCCACAACCTTAAGTCCGGCTACCGAAATGCCAAAAAAACCAAATAACATTTGCCCGCCAAAGGCAAAAATGATGAGCGTTGAAAAAGCAGTAATCAAAGCTTTGATGGCCGTCTTTTTTTGTTGGCTGCGGTTGAGGCTTGAGGTCATAGTCATAAAAACCGGCATGATCCCAAGCGGGTTCATCAACGTGATGAAGGAGGTGAAGTAAAGCAGCCAAAGCGTAAGCAAATCCATCGTTAAAGCTTATCAATGATGTTGTTGACAAGCGCAAGGATATTTTCTTCGGCGCGAATAGCTTCCTGCTGAATGTTAAGGGCTTCGTTGAGCATTTGCGAAGCAAACGCTTTATCATCAACCCCGCTGGCATTGATTTTTACGTTCAGGAAAGCACCCATTACGGCCGATCGGGCACACAAAGCACCTACACCGGCATCGGAAACGGAGTTTGGATTCCCTTCTTTGGCCATCGCCTCAATCAAACCCATTGAATCCAACGACACTTTCATCACCCGCAATGGCACCTGAATGGCATATTTTGAAGCCTCTTGAATGGCGTGATGACGTGCGGTTTTTTCTGCCTCTGTTTTTTTTGCCAGACCAAAAGCATCCATTATTCTATTGAAAGCCAAAGTATCTTCATCAACAAGAAACAACAGCTCATCTTTGAATTTTTGACCTTTTTCGGCCCATGTAGAAAACTCCTCCCACCGATCGTCCCAGCCTCTTTTGTGCGAAGAAAGGTTGGCCACCATAGTTGCCAAAGAAGCTCCCAAAGCACCCAGATAAGCCGCTACCGAACCGCCGCCTGGAGCAGGAGCTTCTGAAGCAGTAAGGTTGGCAAAGTTTTTGGCTGATAAGTCAATCAATTTGGTTTCTTTTTGTTCCTTAGCCAGCACATATTCGATGATGCGGTCTTGCGGATTAAAAGGCTTCAGCTCATCCAAACCCATTGATTTGATAGCGATTTTAATTAATTCAGCATCATCAACACCCAGAGAACGTTGCTGTTTGGCCAGAAAATACTTTCCGGCATCGGTCATCGCTTTGAGCGGAATAAGCCCTACCAACTCCGAACCCGAAACCCTTACACCGCGGGCATCGGCTTTGCGGCAAACTTCGTCAAAAGCAATGTGCACAGGGGTGATGGCGATATTGGTTAAATTCATCGAAATTTGTGCTATGCCATACTCCTCGATGAACCATCCGATGGCTTTCACCGATTTCAGACTTCCAGGCGTGTAAACTTGGTTGCCTTGGGCGTCTTTCACAATTTTTCCGGTCACGGGATGGCCTTCGCGCATCACCCTGCCGCGTTCGCGCACATCGTAAGCAATGGCATTGGCACGTCGGGTGGAAGTGGTGTTGAGATTGACGTTGAAGGCCACCAAAAAATCTCTGGCCCCCACGGCCGTTGCACCCGAACGGGCATTAAAGGCGGCTGGTCCGAAATCGGGCTTCCAACGTGGATCGGTGAGCCTTTGCGACAATCCTTCATATTCACCCGAACGACAAGTGGCCAAGTTTTTTCTTTCGGGAATGAATGCAGCACTTTCGTAGCAAAACACAGGAATGGCAAGCTCTTCGCCGATACGTTTGGCAAGTTTGCGAGCATATTCAATCGTTTCTTCCATGCTGATGTTCGAAACAGGAATCAACGGACACACATCTGTTGCACCCATCCGCGGATGCTCGCCTTTATGGCGTTGCATGTCTATTATGGAGGCGGCTTTTTTGACCGCCTGAAAAGCGGCTTCGATCACCTCATCGGGCGAACCCACAAAAGTTACCACCGTGCGGTTGGTGGCTGCTCCCGGATCAACGTCGAGCAGTTTAACGCCTTCAATTTTTTCAATTTCATCGGTTATTTGCTTGATAAGGGCCATATCGCGGCCTTCGCTAAAGTTGGGAACACATTCGATGAGTTTTTTCATTTTCCTGATATTTTGCTGTTAGGTATAACTTGAATTGTTGAGATCAAAATGGGGTTAACTTTCAATAATAACCACAATGATAATTACTTATAAAATTAAAAAAAAACTATTTTATTGTAAGATTCCGCCCAGAAAAACACTATTGATTTTGTTT
>JADYZK010000389.1 GCA_020853175.1 Bacteroidales bacterium | reverse complement strand
GGTGTTTTTTAAAAGTTTGATTTTCATATTTTTATGATGCGAATATTTTTGGTAATTGTTTTATTGTCTGCCTTTTTTTGCACTTATGGGCAATCAGAAGAGCAAAAAATGGATTCAACTTACCTAATTGTTTTCGGTGAACCCTTTATTCTTGGCGACAGTCTGCTGCTGATGACTTTATCGGTTGAAGAAGGCAGCGCAGCCGATAGCCTTTCGTTGGAAGATCAAATCACCAATTTGGCCCTGCTTTCTGATAGTCTTTCCGCCATTTCAGAAAAATACCCCGTAGTGCCTATTGACAGCCTCATCAATTATTCCCTCAGTTTTGTGGGAACGCCTTATCGCATGGGAGGCGGCTCAACCAAAGGTTTTGACTGTTCGGGTTTTGTGTCGTATCTCTACAACAAATACGGACTTCAATTGCCGCGTTCGAGCCGCGAACAGGCCTTGATCGGAGAGCAGGTGAACCTTGATGCAGTGCAAAAAGGCGACCTGATTTTTTTCAAAGGACGCAACATCAAAAGCAAAACCATTGGCCACGTCGCCCTTGTGATTGAGGTTTCTGCTGACACCAACGATGTGAAAATGATTCACAGCACACGCCACGGCCTCAGAACCGACTGGCTGAGCAAAGAGCCTTATTACAAAAACCGCTATGTCACTTCGCGTAGGCTCGAAATAGCTCAACCTTAACAAGTTTCGGTAAATCTAATGCTTTAAGATGTATTTTGGTTTTTATTAGGAAAGCCAAATCAAATCGTTACTGGGCTTGGTAAACAACTTTCGTTACCACTTCGCCTACCACCCTGAGGGTTTCCTTGTCAATAGTTGTCAAGTTGTCGTTGGTGGTGTGCCAATGCTCGTAAAAAGTTCCGTTGGAGCTGCTTTGGTCTTGATGAATGATGTCAATCATCGGAATACCGGCCACACGATTCACAGGAATATGGTCATCGTTGATGGGCAGGCCGGGTTTGTTGGAAAAATAGCTGTCATATCCCATTTGTTGGGCCGTGCGCCACACCTTGTCGAGCACCCATCCTGCATATTGTTGCGAATAATACTCACGCGGAAAAACGGCGCCGGCAGCCCCAACCATATCAAGTAGAATACCAAATTGGGCCTGATATCCTGGAATGTGCGGTGTTTTACTCCAGTGTTGCGAACCCATAGCCCAATAATCATCGTCGCCCACATCGCGCACGTCGTTGTGAGGTCCATAATCTTCGAGATCGAAAAAGATGATGTCAATTCCCAATGAGGATTGCAAAGGATTGAGCTTGAGCAAACGCGCCACTTCCATCAAAACACCTACGCCGCTGGCACCATCGTTGGCTCCGTCAATGGGTGTGCGGTGCTTGGTTTCATCCGGATCATGATCGGCATAAGGCCTGGAATCCCAATGGGCAGCAAGAATAATTCTTTTGGAGGCCTTGGGATTGAAACTGGAAATAATGTTTTTACCCTCCATCACCGCTTTGGTGTAAACCCGAACTTTAAACTCCTGAACGATAACAGTATCGGCAAATTCTTCCATTTTTTCTGCCAGCCAAGCAGCACCTTGGGCATGGGCTTCCGATCCAGGCACACGGGGTCCGAAAGCTACCTGTTGCGCCACAAACTGAAAGGCCGAATCGGCATTAAAAGTAGGAATATGTACTTCCTTGATTGGGGTATTTTGAGGTTTTGATTCTCTTTGCACCGAAGGGTTGCAAGCCGTCACTAACGCCACAGCAATCAATAGTAAAAGCGCTTTTTTCATCGTGGGATTGAATTTCGGCTACAAAGGTAAACAAAGCGCTAAAGCCGAAGGCAGCAAGCACAGAACCTCTTACTTTATAAACGATGCTGTTTCGCCGAAGCGCGATGAAAAAACCAGATCACTCAAGGGTTTGCGTTCCCTTGGCGCCAACTCCGATTCTTTTAAATTGGGATGCAGCACCTCCGGATCGCCTTCGTAGCCAACGGCTGAAACGGTCACCACTTCATGGTCGGAGGGAACATGAAACAGCTCGGCAGCCTTTTGCGTGTCGAAGCCGGCCATCTGATGCACAAAAAGACCTTCTTCCATGGCCTGAAAGGTAAGGTAGGCCAGTGATTGACCTAAATCATATCGGGCCGATCGGTTTTCAACTTCTGGGTTTTTGTTGCTTGTTTTTTTCGCGATAGCGAGAAATAAAACAGGAGCGGTGCCGGCCCAAAGCTGATTAAACTCCACCAAAGTGGAAAAAATACGTTCGTAAGTTTCATCGCCTTTGCAACCCACCACAAAACGCCATGGCTGCTCATTGGAGGAGGACGGCGACCAGCGTGCTGCTTCAAAAACACTTGTAAGTTGTTCTACGCTAACTTTTTGCGGTGAAAAAGCACGCGGACTCCAACGGTGAATAAGATGGGAATGAAGGGGTAAAGTTGTAACTGCGGTTTTGATGTGCATGGACAAAGGGTTCTTTAAATGTGTATTTCCTAACCTTATTAAAACAGTTTTGAAAGCATTTTGTTTAATGAACCAACAAAGTTCACTTGACCGCAGGTCTTCATTTACATTTTGAAGGGTGGTTGTGGCTTTTAACTATTTTTGTAAAGTTCTATTTCAATAACTATGATCGTCACCAATTATCACACCCACACTTTTTATTCCGACGGCAAATTGTCGCCCCGCGACCATGTTGAAGCTGCTGTCAAAATCGGCATGAAAACCCTTGGTTTTTCCGACCATTCGCCGCTTCCCTTCGACAATCCTTTTTCGCTAAAACAGTCGGAACTTCATCAGTATGCCGATGAAATAAGACAGTTGCAGCATGAATATCAGTCGCGTATTCAGCTTTTTCTGGCTTTGGAAATGGATTATGTTCCTGAAATGTCGCAACCTTTTGCCCAGCTCAAAG
>JADYZK010000388.1 GCA_020853175.1 Bacteroidales bacterium | reverse complement strand
TCCCCGCGGGCAGAACCATAAGTTTGAGTGCCGCAGCCAATTTACGCGTGAATGGCGATCTCAGTGTTTTGGGTGAGTTTGTGTTTTCTGATCCTCAAAACCAACATTTACCACAATTGGATGTGATGGGCAAAGCTGCTTTTTATTGCGAAAAAAACAAATTGCTTCCCGGAGGAAATTACCACGATACCTTAAATGTTACCGCCTCCTCTGTTTCCTATTACCTCACCATGGCCGGTGATGCTTATGTTGATCAGTTGAAATTTAACGACAATTCTAAGGGTAAATTACAAATCGGTGATCGAACACTTACCCTTTATGACCTTATTTGGGGGAAGAATCCAAACGGTTTGTACAGTACTGTAAATTCCAATCTTGTGCTCGCCGGAAGTCCGGTTATTGCTGTCAATCTTTCGAGCAATGTCAGAAACATCAACAATCTTACCGTTTACAATACGAAAGGAATCAAACAATTTAATTACAGTTCAATCAAAATTTACGGTACACTGACGTTGATTGACAGTCCGGTGATATTGGCGGGAAGCAGCGGTGGGCCCTGTACAATGTGGTTGTATCACAAAATTGTTGGAAGCATTGATGAATTCCAAATGGGGAGCTCTGACTCGCCTTCAAGTCTTTATATTTATGGAGATGATACCGGTTTTCAACTGCCGTCCAATATAACAGAACTTCTCAATTTGATTATAGTCAATCCAAATGCCGCTGAACTTAATAATAATTTACACATCACTGGTTTTTTATATCTCTCTGGAGGTCAACTTATTAATGATGTTTATCAAGTGAGTTTTGGGTCGGAGGGTCAACTACATTCGGGTCAAAGCCTTGAAATTTCAGAAGGCATGATTGATCCTGACTTTCCTCCAAGCAGGATTTGGGTGAGGCAAAACACCTTAACGTTGAATGCTGATCTTGACCTTGATGATTTAGATGTCGCTGTTTCATCTACCGGGTTTATCCTTGGGTCTGGTAAGAAACTTTCTGTCAATAATTCCATCACAGCAGGTAAAAAGCTAACCCTTCGTTCCGGAATAAGCGGAAATGCCTCCTTGATTGACAACACTCCTACTCGTGCCAGCGTTGAGGCCTCAGTAGAAAATTTGCTCACCAGCGGCAAATGGCACTATGTTTCGGCGCCGGTGCAAGGTGCAAAAGCCAGCTCGTTTTATTTCCAAGGTGGCTCGCCCAGTTGGTTGAAATATTACGATGAAGCTACCGATAATTGGGTATATATCAATTCGTTGACAGAAGATTTGGTAGTCGGGAAAGGTTATGCCGTTTGGGTCAATAGCACAAAAGCCAATGAAAATGCGGTGTATGATGGTTTTTTGAACAAAGGCGACCAAGGTTATAACCTGAGCTGGTCGGGAGTTGACAAAGGATGGAATTTAATTGGAAATCCATTTCCCAGTGCCCTCGATTGGGATGCTAACGGCTGGAATCAGCAAAACACTTCCGGAATTGCTTATGTGTGGAATGATGGCAACTACTTGACGCGTAACCTTATAGGGCAAGGAACACTCTCAAATGGCATCATCCCTTCGGGACAAGGGTTTTTTGTTCAAGCCATGGCGTCCAATGCAAGCATCGTTTTGCCGCAGCAGGCAAGGGTTCATGCCGATGAAATTTTCTATAAAGACGCCGAAACCACCTGGACCGATGCGCTGAATATTAAAGTTGAAACCGCCGAAAAATCGGATCAAACCTGGTTGAGCTTTGACGAAAGGGCTACCAATGAGTTTGATTTAGGCATGGATGCCGAAAGGTTAGATGGCAGCAACGAAATGCCACAGCTTTATACGAAAATTGGTGATAAGAAACTATCAATCAACATGATGGCTTCATTGGTTGGTACAAGGATAATGGAGTTGTTTTTCGTGGCTCCTATTTCTGCAACCTATTCGCTGTCATTTGAATATCTCGAAAGCTTTGCCAATTGCCAGATCATCCTCAAAGACAAACTCACTGGAAATGAAATAGATTTAAACGCGCAACAGCAATACAGTTTTACTGCTCGTCCTGATGATCCTGAAGCACGATTTACACTTCATTTTAACCGCAGTGTTACCGGTATTCCCGAAGATTTATCAAGCCAAAATACTGATTATGAAATGTATAGTAGCAATGGAAATGTCTTCATTTCATATCTCGGAAATGCCACAGCTGCTGCTGCAATCCATGTTTACGATCTTGCCGGACGCACCATAGCCAGGGCAGAAATGTCATCCAACGGAAAAGTGACCCTTCCGATGAGCGTATGGCGAAACAAAATGATAGTGGTAGAAATTGTGGGTCAAGACCAAACACAAATCAATAAGTTATTCATACAATAATCGTTAAACCCAATGAAAAAGATCATTTTTTTGAGTTTTATCAGTATGATGTGCCTCATGCCGTTGGAATCTTTCACAGCGGGCGGCCCTCCAAATCCCGGCGGGCCTCCACTTTTTTCTACTCCACCTTTGGGGGGAGGAGGTTCGGCACCTTTGGGTGGTGGAACTTTATGGCTTGTTTCGCTGGCTGCCGGTTATGGATTAAAGAAATATGTGGCCTTCCGTAAAAATATGAAGGACGAAGATTTGTAAATAGATATTTTC
>JADYZK010000387.1 GCA_020853175.1 Bacteroidales bacterium | reverse complement strand
CGATCAATTTTTTTATGTGGTGGAAGCCTTTGAAATTGATAGCTTAGATAATTTTTCTACAGACAATTTGCGCTTCAACGGCTACCTTACCTCAGCGGGAATTTTTCCCGTTTTTCGCGAACCGCTCACGGTAATGAAGGATTACTCGCTTGGTTTCGAGCACCGTGTTCCAAAAGATGGCTATCCCATGTTTGACGGTTTGGCTCGTTTTTACAATACCGTAAGCCTCTCAAACAATGGTTTTGGTGGTTTAGGCCGTCTCGACTATATTACTTCAACCGCTTATTCAAAAACATTTAGCTTTTCACCTGTTCAAGTTACTGCCCGAACCGACGAGTTTGAAATGCGCGAAAGGCGCAATCAGGTGGAATTTCCACTAGGAAAAGGAACTACTTTGCAACTCGATTGGCAAGTTGAAAACAACAGTTTATTTCTCCAAACCGACAGCATATCTTTAACGCTTTTTGGAGAGGCCGCGTTCAATGGCAAAATGAAAATTGCTCCGGCGGGAGCAGCTGCTGATGGAAAAATAGCTTTTGATCAAGCTGTGGTGATGTCGCATTATTTCGATTTCAAAAGTCGCACACTAAGAGCCGACACTGCCGACTTTAAACTTTTGGCCGAAAATTCAGAAAAAGAAGCCTTCCTCGCCAACGACTACCTTACCAATATTGATTTCGAAAAACGATCGGCTACCTTTAAATATATCAATCAAAACAGCCGACTTTCGTTTCCTTTCAACCAGTTTGAATGTACCCTTGATGAGGCCGACTGGAGCATGGATGAGCAAACCATTGCCCTCAACAACAACCGCATTGATCGGCTGTATGACTTTTCTGAACTGACGTTTAAAGACCTGATTGGATTGAACTTAAAAGGTTCTGAATTTCGATCTGTTCTTCCTGAACAGGATTCTTTGACGTTTTTCTGTCTTCGTGCCAACTACGACCTGAAAGATTATCTAATTCTTGCCAAAGACGTGAAAATTATCAGGGTAGGTGATGCCGCCATCTTTCCGTCTGACAGCATTGTTGCCATTGGCAAAGATGCCGAACTGAAACCCATTGAAAGTGCCTCCATCATTGCCGACACCAGTACGATGTATCACCTCTTTACCGATGCGCGGGTAAATATTCTAAGCCGAAAAGCATTTACTGCCTCTGGTAAATATTCTTACGTGAATATGCGCGGTGAACATAAAGAACTGTTATTTAATAATATAGCCTCCGATCCTTCAGGAGTTACAATGGCTACGAGTGAAATAACCGCCGATCAAAAGTTTGAATTGAATCCATGGTTTGGTTTTATGGGCAAGGCGAAACTCGATGCCCGCCGCAAATGGCTTTGGTTTGAGGGTGGCTATCAATTAAAGCACAATTGTTCTGAAGATGCTTTTCCATACATCGCCTTTGATACGCTTGTTGATCCTATGAATGTTCAGCTTCCTGTAATGGCTGAAAACAAAGACATCAATGGCCTACCCATACGAAACGGCTTTTATTATGCTTCGGTTACTGACAGTTATTATGGTGCTTTCTTACAAAACCCCAGGGCTTCGTCCGACAAGGTTTTGGCAGCAGCTCCCGGCCTTCTTTGGTACGATCCGGCAACAATGAGCTACCGCGTGGAAGCTGCTCCGGGTAAAAATAATACAGCATTTCTTACCCTCGACACTGATCATTGCATCGTTAAAGGAAAATCGGACATGAACCTCGATTTGCGTCTTACTAATATTTCGCTCGAAACCACAGGTTCTTACACCTATAAAATGATTCCCGATTCGCTTTACCTCAATCTTTTTGCCGCTTTAAATTTCGCTTTCGACGACAAGCTTCTTTCCATTATGGCCGATAGCATTAACAGTGCCGGTCTGCAAGCAGGTGCCAGCTTAGAGGATTATTATCTTGCCTCGGCAAAAAACAAAATGAGCCTTAGTGATTTTGAACGACTTTCAAATGAAATCGCCCTTTATGGTACTCCCAGAAAAGTTCCCGATGCGATGAATAAAACATTGGTGTTTAGTCAGTTAGATTTGAAATGGAACCCTCAAACGCGTTCCTTTGTTTCCATCGGGTCGCTTCACCTTGCCAATATTGGAAAAGTACAAGTGAATAAGATGGTGAATGGTTTTATCGAAATTGAAAAAACCCGATCGGGTGACGCCTTCTCCATCTATCTGATGCTCAGCACTAAGCAATGGTATTTCTTCAATTACAAGAGTGGCGTAATGCAAACTTTGTCCTCGAGCGATGTGTTCAACACCGAGTTAATGAAGATTAAACCCGAAAAAAGAGTGATCAACGACCCTGAAACCGGTGGCAGGTATGAATTTACCATCTCGACGCGCCGCAAGATGGTTGACTTCTTAAGAAAAATGCAAAATCTTGAATTTTAAAATGAACCTATGATTGGAATAATTGCTTCTATCGTTTTTGCCTATTTAATGGGCTCCATTCCCACCGCTGTGTGGGTAGGCAAATGGTTTTATGGCGTTGATGTGCGCAATGAAGGTTCTGGAAACGCCGGTGCCACAAACACCATAAGGGTTTTAGGGCTTAAAGCGGGTATTCCGGTGTTGTTGATTGACGTGATCAAAGGCTCGATTGCTGTTGCTGCCGTTCCGCTCATTATGGGTGCTTTTGGTAATGATGTGGTATCGCCCTTGCTTAAAATCGGAGCAGCCACAGCTGCTGTTGTTGGTCACACCCTACCGCTTTTTGCCGGCTTCAGAGGTGGAAAAGGTGTTGCCACTTTGCTTGGCGTAGGGCTTGCGCTTTTTCCTATAGCCGCTTGGGTTGCCGTGGCAATTTTTGCGATTGTGTTGACACTGTCGCGTTATGTTTCGTTGGCTAGCATCACGGCTGGTGTTACCTTTCCTTTTTTGGTGTTTTTTGTTTTTCCTTCACCCCACTGGACTTACGACATATTGGCTGTTTTGATAGCGCTTTTTCTGCCTTTTACCCATCGGAAAAATGTCAAGCGGTTGCTCAATGGCACCGAATCGAAATTGACCTTTAAAAAAAAGGACAAATAGATTTATTTTGCGTTCTGTTATTTTTTGTCATTATCAAGCTGTTTTTTCTCTAATTTTACACGACGAAAAAAAATCAAACTATGAAATTCATTATCACCAGTTTAAAGCTCTTACGTAGCCTTCAAGCACTTAGTGGCGTGCTTAACTCCAATAATACCCTACCCATTTTAGACGATTTTCTCTTTCATTTGAACGAAAATGAGTTGAAAATTACTGCCTCGGACCTTGAAACAACGATGATTGTTTCCTTAATTCCCGATTTGGCTGAAGGCAAGGGCGAAGTAGCTATTCCTGCTAAGATTCTCCTCGACACGATGAAAACCTTTCCCGATATTCCGGTTACCTTTGAAATTAACCCGGATACAATGGCGGTTGAGCTGCTTGCCGGAGAAGGAAAGTTTAGGCTGGCCGGTCATCGGAGCGATGAGTTCCCTCAACTTCCTGTGATTGGCGATGCCAACCGCGTGGAAATTAAAGCCGAAGTGCTGGTGAGTGCTTTTGAAAAAACCATCTTCGCTACCGGCAACGATGAGCTGCGACCTGCCATGTCGGGCGTCTTGTGCGATATGCGAGAAGACAGTATCACCTTTGTGGCTACTGATGCCCATAAATTGGTGAAATATCGTCGGTTAGATGTTAAAAGCGAATTCAATGCTACTTTCATCTTGCCAAAAAAACCCATCAACCAGCTTAAAAATATCCTTGCTTCCAAACAGGATGAGCAGGTTGTTATTGAGTTCAATCAAACCAATGCCTTTTTTACTTTCAGCAATGTGAAAATGGTCTGCCGTTTGATCGAAGGTCGTTATCCTAACTATGAAGTCGTTATTCCGGCACAAAACCCCAATAAACTTACCATAGATAGGGCTGCTTTGTTGAATTCTTTGCGTCGTGTGGCCATTTTTGCCAATCAAAGTACACATCAGGTGCGTTTCAAAATATCTGGACAGGAGCTTTTCCTCATGGCCGAAGACCTTGACTATTCCAACGAAGCCAAGGAAAGACTGAGCTGTAGCTATGAAGGCGATGACCTTGAAATAGGTTTTAACTCGCGTTTTTTCCAAGAAATGCTGACCAACCTCAGTCAGTTTGAGGTGCGTCTCGAGATGTCTGCACCCAGCAGAGCCGGAATTTTATTCCCTGTGGACAACGAAAACGAGAATGAAGATATCCTCATGTTGGTGATGCCGGTGATGCTCAACCAATAAAAAAACGAATTTTATGAAAGCCCCGAATTTCGGGGCTTTTTTTTTGATGTGAGTGAACCTACTTTTTACTTTTTTGTTTCATTTAAAAATCAAATATTATGAAACGTTTTACTTTTTATGGCTTTGTATTTGCTACACTCGCTGTAGCGGCATTCATTTATTCATGCAGCTCCTCTAAAGTAGGTCAAGGTCAAGGTGCTGAAGTTACTGTGATCGAAAAAAGATTCTCTGATGAGGGTGCTTCGATGGAAATTAGTTTTACAGCCGGCAAAGCCCACAACTATCCTACCTTTGCCGTTTGGTTAGAAAATGTTGAAGGACAAATGCTTCAAACAGTATTTGTTACAAAATCCATCGCTACCGGTTACTACAAATTTGGTGATGCCGGCGATGGCCACTGGCTCAAAGTTCCGGGAAAATCTATTCGGCCTGCCGCTTTGCCCATTTGGTTGCACAAGCGTCAACAACTCGAAGGCGTTGCTTTAATGCCAACACCCGAAGCGCCTGTTGCCGATGCCTACACCGGAGCCACTCCGGCTGGTAATTTAAAGATCAATGCAACGTCCAAAGAATCGTTGCCACAACGCTTCAGGGTGGTAGCCGAAGTGAATCAACCTTGGGATTGGAACAACGCATGGAATAACGATAAATATCCCGGCAATTCCGACTATAAAACTTCGGCGCAGCCCTCCTTGTTATATATGGTGGAAATTGATCTCAACAACCTCATGCCCGAGTACCATCTGAACGTAATCGGACATGGTCACTATGCAGGTGCAGATGGCAAACTATACACCGACATTAGCGGAATCACTTCTGCAAAAGAAATTTTCAGCCAGATTAAACTTACCATCAAAAAGTAAAAAATGAAAAGAAAAATTTTGACCGCTCTCCTCCTTTTTACTCTGGGCTTTTCGTACAATACTTTTGCGCAAAATGCTCAAGTTCAAGGAAGAGTGATAGATAAAACAACCAATGAGCCACTTCCTTTTGCCAATGTGGTGGTGAAAGGTACAACTGTGGGCGCAACAACCGATTTTGAAGGTCGGTTTGTGATTACCAGACTCAATCCCGGTTTTCTGATTTTAGAAGCCACTTATGTGGGATATAAAAACACTGTATCAAACGAAATTCAAGTAACGAATTCCAAAACCGAGTTTGTTGAGATTAGAATGGAAAATGCTGGCGTGGCGCTGCAAGAGGTGGAGGTGAAAGCCAATCCGTTTGTGAGAACAGAAGAAAGTCCGCTCTCGCTTCAAAAACTGGGCGTTTCGGAAATTGAAACCAGTCCGGGAAGTAACCGCGACATCTCTCGCGTTATTCAATCCTTGCCTGGCATTGGCTCTGGAGCTTCGTTTCGCAACGATATCATCATCAGAGGCGGAGGTCCAAGCGAAGCAACGTTCTATCTTGATGGTGTTCAAATTCCAAATATCAATCATTTTGCCACTCAAGGCTCTTCGGGGGGCGCAGTGGGCATATTAAATGCCGACTTTATCAGTTCTGTAGATTATTATTCCGGAGCTTTTCCGGCTAACAGAGGCAATGCCCTCAGCGGAATTTTTGAATTTACTCAGAAAGAAGGAAACAAAGAAAAAGTGAAGTTTAGAGGAAGTTTGGGTGCCTCCGAAATTAGTTTAACCGCTGATGGCCCTGCAGGTGAAAAGTCAAATTTCATTGTTTCAGTGCGCTGTTCTTATCTTCAGTTCTTGTTCGATGTGATTGGTTTACCTTTTCTGCCTACTTTTAATGACTATCAACTGAAATGGAAAACCCGTTTTAATACCAAAAATGAACTCACTATTGTTAGCATTGGCTCCTTAGATCAGTTTAAGCTGAATCTTGGTATCAAAGAACCAACTGAGGATCAAGAGTATATTCTTTCATTTCTACCCGTTAACGAACAATGGAGCTATGCCGTTGGTGCTGTTTACCGCCATTTTAAAGACAATAGCTTCCAAACCTTGGTGATCAGTCGCAACATGCTCAACAATTCAAATTATAAGTATCCCGAAAACAATGAGAGCTTGCCCAAAATTTTAGATTACACCTCTCAGGAAATTGAAAATAAGATCCGTTTTGAAAACAATATCCGCTACGGCGATTACAAATTTGTGTATTCGTTAGGCTCGGAGTTTGCCAAGTACAACACCTCTACCTTTCAGAAATTATTTGTGGGCGATGAATTGATAGATCGTAACTTTCAGTCGGATCTCAGCATGTTAAAATACAGTGCTTCTGCCCAATTGAGCAAAAATTTCCTCAACGAGCGTTTGACCCTTTCGGCTGGATTGCGTACCGACTTTAACAATTACAGCAGCTCTATGGCCAATCCGATTGACCAACTTTCGCCGCGCGTTTCTGCCTCTTATGTCCTGACAGAAAAATGGGCAGTGACTGGAAATATTGGAAGGTATTTTCAGTTGCCGGCCTACACCACCCTCGGTTACAGAAGTAATGCCGG
>JADYZK010000386.1 GCA_020853175.1 Bacteroidales bacterium | reverse complement strand
TTTGATCAACCTCACCAACAACGAACAACAATTCAAATTGTTTGAAACCAACCTGAGTGGCAATTACACCAACCTCCTCACCAACCAACCCATCCAGCTGACTGCACAACAACAAATGACCCTGCCGATATATGGATTTATGGTTTTAAAGGCAGATTGATTGCCTACCGGTTCACACGGGTATGCGTAACTGTAAAGTGATTCACGTATTTTCCCGCAACTATTTTAAAATAACAGAGAAGCCCTTGTACGAGGGCTTTTTTGTTGCCTATACCTTTCAAAAATCCCTGCAACTGTTGAACAAGTGTAGGAAATCTCGGCGTTTGGCACAAATTGCGGCGTTTGGCACAATTTGCTGTGAGCCAAAAGATTATTAGAGATTTCGTATTTATGCCCAGTATGAAAAGCATTTGACAGGAATTTTATTTCGTCTTTTATTAAGAATGATTCCATATTAGAGAAAAAAAATGAATATTATTGCAGTCTGAAAAGCACGTCAATAACAAAATCTTTGGTTTAATCTGTAAGAATTAATTGAATTAAATGTAAGGAAAGCATTATTTTTTTGGATAGCGTTTGAATATCACTGATAAATTAAAGATTTTCTTCCTGAACACAAGGCTTTTCGGAGTAAATAGTTTAAACAGGACTTCATGTATCGTAAAATAAATTCATTTAAAATTCATTTATGAAAACAATTCTATCATTATGCCTTGCATTTTTTTTGATGCTTGGAACAAGTGTTACCTTCGAGGCTCGCGCTCAGGTGCCACAAAAAATGAGTTACCAATCTGTGCTAACTGATGCTCAAAACAAGTTACTAATCAATCAGTTGGTTGGCGTTCGGTTGAGTATTCGGCAGGGAAGTTCAACAGGAACCGTCGTTTACACTGAAACCCAAACACCTACTACCAATGCCACCGGTTTGATGAGCATCGAGCTTGGAACAGGTACCACCACTGATAATTTCTCGGCGATCAACTGGTCAGCGGGACCGTTTTTTATTCTGTCGGAAGTTGACCCTTCGGGAGGAACGGCCTACACTATCAGTGGAGTCAATGAATTTTTAAGCGTACCCTATGCGCTTTATAGTTTGAATGGTGTTCCCGGACCACAAGGCCCTCAAGGCGCTGTCGGAGTTCCTGGCCCTCCCGGTCCTATCGGAGCCACCGGCGAAACTGGCCCTCCCGGTGCCGATGGCCCACAAGGTCCAGCCGGACCTATCGGTCCGATAGGTCCCACTGGAGCTACCGGTCCAGCTGGTGCACAAGGAAATGACGGCCCTCAAGGCCCAGTCGGAGCCACTGGCTCTGCAGGTCCTGTCGGAGCCACCGGCCCAACTGGCCCTGCTGGTGCCGACGGTCCTCAAGGCCCTGCCGGCCCTATCGGTCCTCAAGGTACTGCCGGAGCCACTGGCCCTGCCGGCCCAATTGGCCCTCAAGGTCCTGCAGGAACAGGGATACCTGCCGGTGTGGCCAATAATAACCTAATCGTTTATAATGGCTCCAATTGGGTGGCTAAAAACTTGGTGTTGGGTACTATCGGTAACGGTCAGGCCGTCAACAATATGCAACCTTCTTTGACTTTAAATTATTGCATTGCATTATATGGGATTTTTCCTTCACGTAGTGGTGCAGAACCATATATTGGTGAAATCACCCTTTATCCTTATAATTTTGCACCAAATTATTGGGCATTTTGCAATGGACAAATAATGTCAATTGCACAAAACACAGCATTGTTTTCATTGCTTGGAACTACCTATGGTGGAAATGGAACGGTAACTTTTGCCTTACCCGATTTGAGAGGACGTGCTGCAATTTCTGCCGGACAAGGTCCCGGTCTGTCAAATAGAACCCTAGGAGAAACTGTCGGAACTGAAACAGTGACTTTAACCACTGCTAATCTTCCTGTACATACCCACGTCATCTCCTACGAATGAAAACCCTTGTTGTCGCCTTCTTCTTTTCTGCATTTGTGATGGGTTTGATGGGTCAAAGCGATCAAAAGTTACATCATCTTGCATTTGAAAAACTCATGCTACCTCAATTGGTTTCTAAAAACAAGAAGCCGGTTGTGGTTGCTGTGATTGATGATGCCTTTCGACTTTCGCACCGGCAAATCCAATCTTTTGTCTTAAAAAACAAGAACGAGATAGCCGGAAATAAATTAGATGACGACAATGATGGCTGGATAGACAATGTACAGGGTTGGGATTTGGCCGATGCAGACAATGATGTAAATGTGCCTGAGGGTAAAGCGTTTAAATTTTACCACGGAACCATGGTTGCCGGTATTGTGTGCGAATTGGCTGAAAAGGTTCTTGGCCCTGATGCCGGAAAATATGTGTCTATCCTACCTTTAAAAGTAATTTCAGATCAGGCCACAGAGTTCAATTATGAACTGGGTTATGAAGCCATGGCGTATGCTATCCGGCAAAATGTGGATATCATAGTTATGGCCTGGAGCGGCGGCAGGATGGACAAAAAATACCTCTCGCTTTTTGATGAAGCTGCCCGCAAAGGCATTGCTGTTTTTGTGTCGGCAGGTAACTTTTATACCGATAGGTTGGCAGCTCCTGCTACCTTACCCAATGTTTTCACTGTTGCTGCTGTTGACACTTCAGGCATCAAGACGGTTAGTTCCAACTACAATATGATGGTAGATGCTGTTGCTTTTGGCGATCAAGTACGCGCGCCACATTCCAGTGCCGACAACGCTTGGTTTTATGGCGACGGCACTTCGTCGGCGGTGGCCTTGGTGGCGGGTTGCGCAGCTGTGCTCAAGGTAGCTTCGCCCGAAAGTAAAGCCACCGAGCTTTATGATGCCCTCAAAAATACAGCGCAAACGGTTGATGCTGATAACCTTACTTACGCAGCACGTTTGGGAGCCGGTCTTCCAAATCTTACCAAAGCCGTCAACTACCTGCTGGAGCCCCAACAGAGATCAGGTTTCTTTGACTCTCAAAGACCCCAAGGGAAATTGATTTTTGAGGTTTCTAAAAATGAAACCTCTTTGTTGTTAGCTCCTCATGGAGGGATCAAAGCCTTTCATTTTACACCGGTGGGTTCCGCTAAGCCTATGAAGAATGCGGCAATAAGCTTTTACGTAAAGGATTCTTTGGTGCAACATTTCGGCCTCAACAACCTTCCGCTAAAGCTTACAATAGTTGGCGAAAGCACAAAAATTGTAGTGAGCGGAAAGCGAAAGAAAGCCTTTGAAATGTACTACGAAACCGAAGCCATTGACTCAACATTGCTATATTGTAAAGAAACCACTTTGCTATTGGATTCCATCGGTCAGTTTGATGATGGAAGTGGTCCGCAGGATTATGCCAACCGGTCATCGTGTAAATGGCAAATTCAAGTACCTGAAGGAAAACGCGTTAAAATTCGGTTTACCGAACTCGACACCCAACCCAATGTTGATTTTGTTTACATTTTTAACGGTGATGCCACCTTGCAGGAAAATCTTCTTGCGCAGTTTAGTGGAAACAATCTTCCTCCTGTGATCACTTCGTTTACAAACCAGGTGTTGATTTGGTTTGCAACGGACAAGTCAGTTACCGGAAGGGGTTGGACGCTTCACTATCAGGCTGTGGACGATGCGCCGGGCGTTGAAGGCTTCTCATCCGATCAACTGGACTTAGAAGACGAATCATTGTAAGATGATTGTTTATTGATAAAATATTCAATATGAATTAGTTAATTATAATTCTTAAAGATAAGAAAGAATGAAAAACATTTATTTTTCTAATTTAAATACACCGCGAAGTACCCTTTCTTTCCGTCAGAAAACAATAGGAACAATGCTGTTTCTTTTGTTTTTGTTGGCGTTGAATCCGTTGGTGCTTGAGGCCCAATACGCGGTGCCCACTACCGGAGGAAATATTTCTTCGGCAGGGGGCAAAATCAGCCTCACGATTGGGCAACCGGTGTATAGCTTCCACACGGGTGCTGCCGGAAATGAGGCGCAAGGGGTTCAACAGCCTTTTTGCAGCAATCCTACTTCAGGAGGCACGATCGGCAACAATCAAGACATTTGTTCCGGGGGCACACCGCTATTGTTGGAGAACCTCACCATGCCCGACGGTTATGTGATGCCGCTCGAGTTCAAATGGGTGGCTTCGACAACCGATGCAGTATCGGGATTTTCCGATGTCGCCAACAGCAATTCGGCTGGTTACCAACCCGGAGCTTTAACGCAAACAACATGGTTCAAGCGGTTGTCGCGGGTGAATTGCAAGGCTGACTGGTCGGATGCCACGCCATCTAATGTAGTGAAGGTAACAGTAGAGCCTACACCGGTGGCAGGCACTTTGACCAAAACACCCAACG